>JAHLVZ010000108.1 GCA_019058165.1 Candidatus Heimdallarchaeota archaeon | reverse complement strand
CTATTGATGTTGGTTGGCGAATGTGTCGAATTTGTAGAACATTCATATGCCCAAAATGCATTCAGGAATTCGATTTGAAAATGGCTGGAGCTTGTCCATCCTTCATCTTTGGGATTGATAGACATCAACTAAGTCCTGGACCAATTCCTGTTGAAGAAGTCATGCTATTTGTTGAATCCAACAAGTCAGAAGGAATAACTGGTGGTTTGCTGGAGACACTCTTCTTTGAAGATGAACAAATGGGCTTCATGCCTTTTTACGCTGCGATGGAGAAAAAAGCAGAAGAAGAGGATAAAGATGATGAACTAAATCTTGAACCCCCCAAAATCCGAGAAGAAATTTGGTCTTCCTTTGGTTTTGTAATGACAAAGAGAAGACGAGGTAAGTTCATCACATGGGAAAAAATTGGGTAAATAATCAGAAAGTCAGAAGAATGAGTGGATAATATGAAGAAAGATAAAAAGGACTCTCGAAAGGAAACCTTGAAAAATCATCTTGGTAACCTATTAGGAGAACCTGAAGGAAAACCCAAAAAAAGTAAAAGAAAAGAAGAATTGAATCAAGAGAAGACGATTACTGAGGAATCAAAAGCAGAAGAATTAAAGGAGAATCCAATAGAGGAAGACATTTATCCTGTTTATATTTTACAAAGAGTTGTTTACGAAACATTTCTGTTATGTAAGAAATCAGATCCAAATGAAGCAATCGGGATATTACTTGGGTACAAATATCAATACAAAGGAAAGAAGTACGTCAAAGTTGTAGACTGGGTCACAGGAAAAGCATACTCAAGTCATGCGTATGCAGAATTTACCCCAGAAGGAGTTAGACAATATACAACTATAATAGAAGAAAAGTATGGCGGAAGTGAAGACCGACCAAAAATAGTCGGTATTTTTCATTCTCACCCGTTTGGATCCAATCCACATTTCTCATCGACTGATTATAACACATTTCTGAATTTTCCTTACGACGCTGAACACAATGTGTTTGTCTTAATTGATCCTAGATCTAATTATTACAAATCTTATATTGTTGTTAATGAGAATGGAGAAAAAGATCTCAAAGAAGTTGATTGGATAGAATATACTGTAAAATGAATTAACTGAAGTGATAATTTGCCAGACGGAGAATCAACACAGAAAAAAAGCACTCACCAACCGGATAATGCATCGCACGTTTCCATAAAAGAAAAAGAGTTACTAAGTGTTGGTTTCTTCGAAGAGGATATTGAAGATAGAACAAGAAGATACTTTGGAATAGCGAATCTAGAAAAAATAAAGAATAGCACTATTCTATGTGTAGGAGCTGGAGCAGTAGGGAATGAAATATGCAAAAACCTTGGGATGCTAGGTGTTGGACACATAAAATTAGTTGACTTTGATATAGTAAACAAATCAAACATAAACAGGTGCATTTTTTTCAGACCAGGTGACCATAAGAATATTTCAAAAGTGAATGCTGTGGCGGAAAGATTGCCAGAAATAGCTCCTAACACAAAAATAACCCCATACGAAGTTAGAATCGAGGAAGCACCTCAAGAAGTATATCAAGCTGATTTAATCATAATGGCTTTAGACAATGATTATGCAAGATACATGTTAAACTTCGGTAACCTGATGCAAGAAAAAACAGTACCAATGATTAATGGAGCAATGGGTAAGTCCTTCATAGAAGCTCAAATTTATCATCCGGGAATCACTGCTTGTGCGGTGTGCTTATGGAGTGAAGATTACTATCAAGCAATAATGAATCATCAAGTGATTCTGAAATGCGATGAATTTTTTGTGGAAACATTACCAAAATTTCCAATGATTAGCACTTTAACTTCAATCGTTGGAGGAATAATGTCAGTTGAAGCTACAAAAGTACTAGTAAGTAGTGATGGAAAAGGCAAATACTCGGATATTACCAAAGGTCAAGAACCTAATTTCGGTAAAATGATTAGATATGATTTAAGAGATCATGATATGATTTTCGCGAATATTATGCCAAATCCCAAATGTGTAGATGTAACGTGTAGAGCAAGAAGAAGAGCAAATAAAATCTCAGATCGGTAACCGCATCAGATGCCTGATGTCGTACTAAAGATGCTGAGAAAGCATCAAACATGAATATAACTAAGATGTGAACAAATAATGAGCGAAGAAATATGGCGAGAAGTAATAATAGATGTTGAGCCAAGACAAAAAGAATTTCGTGTAGCTGTTGAGGAAGAATCAACAATAGATGAAGTTGTAAAAACTTTGGTACAAAGATGCATCGATGAAGGTGTCGATATCAATAAGTGGGCTAAGGAAAAAGTCGGGCAACCCAATGTTAGTTTTATCATGATGAGAAAAATGACTGGTAATACAGCATTGCCACCTGCTGCAACCTTTGGTTCGCTTGAACCAGCATTGGAATCAAATGAACGTTTCAAGTTAGACGCTTGTGCTCAAGTAGGATAAAAACTGTTAGATTGAACGGGTTGGAATTCACTATCATCAATTTAGGCAGTAATTTCAACATCTCTTCTTTCAGTTAAGATTAAATGTAAAACGAAGGTGAAAAAAATAGCGAGAATACATTTTCCATCTACAGTAGTAAATGCTAGAATAGCCGAATCAATTTCAGTTTTCTATGAATCAATGGAAGATTTCTTCAAGAAGAAAGGGTGGAAGTGGGTACCACAAAAACGCACAGGTGACAAGTGGATTCAGGAAGATTACACTGTAGAAATAAAGGGAAAATACAAAGATGGTGCTTATCGAGATATCCTTTTCACAATGAGAAGAACTCCTGGATTAGTAGGACAATCAGCAAACAGAAAGCAACTGAATATGAGTAACGATCACAAGTTCTCAATTTTTCTTCCTCGAGAATACCCGGCAAATCTCTCACTCATTAAAATGAGGACAATAACAAGGTTATGGCATCCAAGAATCTCTACAGGCAGCAATGGCGAAGCTTGTATAACTGTGAATGGGGAAGTTGATAGAATACTCATTGATATTCTTTATCACATTCTCATGGATCCAAGAAGAATACGCCCCCCAAAACTATTTCCGAAAGAAGACTCAGGGATGAATTCCATAGCAATGAGATGGTTCGAGAAAGACGCTGAGAATATCCATAAACTAATGCTAACTAAATGGGATGCTAATCATGAGAAAGTATCTTTGAAAGAAAGTGGTGGCATTAGAATTATTGGGGCTGAAGGTGTAGAGAAATTAGTCACAGAGGATAAAGGAACAACTATTAAGATTATACCTCGAGAGGAGAAAGAAGAGGAAAAGAAAGGAGGAGTGAGGATAATATGAAAAACAAGAAAATTGAGACTACAAGTGAAAGTGAAGCGGAGACTAAAGATAATGAAGAACCATTGGAATTTGCATACGAAGTGAGTTCAACTACAAGTGAAGAAGAATCTATAGAGGAAATTTTTGATGATGAAGAATATCAAGAGGAGATAGAAGAAAAATCTAAGAGAGCGAGTACAATAAAAATCATTTCAGAAAAAGACATGGAAATCAAAGAAGTAATACCCCCTAATTTTTCACCTTATTTAAAATGCTATCGACATTTCAAGGGAAAGGAATTCATTAAAAGAAAACGATTAAAACAAAAACAATAATTGATTTTTTAACAAGGGTAACCAGTCTTTTCTCTTAATTTCTTTTATTTTTCGCATTATTATCAATCTAGAACAGTAATTTTACTCCAAATAAAAAATATGTTTAAATGATGAGAGCAATAAACCAACATGAATAAGGAAAAAAATCCTTGGAGTGGATTAAGCTCTTGTCAGAAACAGTGATTCTTGATAATGAAGGATTCTCATTGGAAGACGTTGTTCACATTGTGAAAAACGATTACAAGCTAAAGTTATCTGAAAATGTGAAAGAGAAAGTAATCTTAGCTCGAAAAGCTATTGAGAAAGCTGTAGAATCAGGGGAAAAGATCTATGGTATTACTACCGGATTTGGCGCACTACGTGATATTGTTATTCCTGAAAGAGATGCTACCAAATTACAAACTAATTTGATAAGGAGTCATTGTGTCGGAGTCGGGGAACCTGCTCGAGATGATTTTGTCAAAGCTATGATGGTTCTAAGGGTTACAGCACTTGCACGAGGAAACTCTGGTTGTCAATTAGAAACATTAGAGAACCTCGTACAAATGATAAACAAAAATGCCTTACCAATAATCCCTATAAAAGGATCAGTTGGAGCGAGTGGAGATTTAGCACAACTATCACATATGGTTTTGGCGATGATTGGTGAAGGAGAAAAGAACCTGAAATTCGAAGGGAAAATATACAATGCTAAAGAAGGCATGCAAAAAGCCGGGATTTCAATTACAAAATTATCATACAAAGAAGGCTTAGCTCTAAATAATGGCGCACAATATTCAGCTGGAATAGCATGCATAGTTTTACATGAAGCAAGTAATTTAATCAAGAATGCAGAAATTGCTGCAGCCTTATCATTAGAAGCTCTCAAAGCAGCCAGTCAGCAATTCGATGATAGAATCCATCAAGCAAGATTTCATCCAGGACAAATAGAGGTAGCTAGAAATCTTCGGTCCTATACAAAAGGTAGCGTCTTCGTGAAAAAACATGAAAGTTTATTCACTTGTGAAGTAGAGAATTGTGGGTATTATTTTGATAGGAAAATGGGTGATGCCTCACAAAATGTACCCCCGAAAACTGAATTTGTCAATTTGCCAGATGATTGGACTTGTCCAAATTGTGGTGGATCCAAGGCTGATTTTGAAAAGCAGTGGCCAAAAATACAAGATGACTACTCAATAAGATGCACTCCACAAGTTTTGGGTCCAGTAAGAGAAACATTGACGCATTGCTGTGATACGATCTCTCGAGAAATTAATGCTGCGACTGATAATCCATTAATTTTTATCACCAAAAAAGATCCATTAGAATTTGATATATATTCAGGTGGTAATTTCCATGGTGAACCTATTGCTATGGTTATGGATTACTTGTCAATTGCTATGGCCGAAGTAGGTAATATTTCAGAGAGAAGATGTGCAAAATTAATTGATGATAAAAGAAATGATGGATTAAGTCTCTTTTTGATACCACGCAGTGAATTAGGTTTGAATAGTGGTTTCATGATGCCTCAATACACTGCTGCAGCATTAGTATCAGAAAACAAAGTATTAGCAGCCCCTGCATCTGTGGATTCTATTCCAACTTCTGACGAAGCTGAGGATCATGTCAGTATGAGTCCAATTGCTGCTAGAAAAACAGCGAAAATCCTTGAAAACCTTCAATACATTCTTGCTATCGAAATGATGCTTGCCGTTCAAGCTATTGATTTACGATGTGAAATCCAAAAAATTACACCTAAAAAAGCATTAGGAAAACCAACATACAATGCCTATAAAACAATTAGATCAGTTGTTCCAAAATTAGTTCATGATAGGATAATCTATCCTGACATAAACAAAATAGTTGAATTAGTAAAATCAGGTAGCATTGTAACAAATTTAGTTTCTTGATTTTTTCCTTTTTGTATAAAAGATAATCGTGAATATAATTACTAATAGCAGCACACAACAAACAACAGTGACTATGAACCATTTAAGAGGTAATCCTAAAATTGTTCTAGGAGTATCAAATGGAGATTCAATGATTTCGAACTCCGTAATTTCTTCATTTGTTGATACCTCACAAATCAGTGTTTGTCCTCTCTCAAAAGTACTGAGTTTATTTGCTTGCCAAATCACTGATTGATTATTTACATGCTTAACTGTTAGATTAACCATCTGGGTAGCACTAGCTGCTGCAGTAGCATTAATTACAACTTTGAAAGTAATTTCTGCTGGGCTTAAAGCCTTTGCAAGAAAGGAATTCAAACTTTCAGAAGGAATACGAATCATGGAATTGCCAAATAAAAGATCATCATAAAATTCAGCTCCTTCTAAACCAAGCTCTACTCCCATACCAAAATCAGCAAATTCATTTAGTCCTATATGTATGGGATTTTTTAGAGGTTCTTGATCTATGAAGACATGTAAACCAACAGAAGGATCAATAAGATTCAACTGAAATTCCCAAAATTCAAACTGATTAATATTAAAATTCAACTCTGGAAATAGTCGTTTTATGAAATCATCCCATTTGGTGTTCAAAGAAATGTCTAATTCTTCATAGAAATTAGGATAAAGATATCCCTGATACATATCATAAGAATCAGGAAAACAAATGCTGAAACCGTATAATCCATCAAATCTCGAATCGTGAGCTTCGCCCCGAACAATATCAGCAGTGTTTGGTTCAATTTTAGTTAAAAGCTCTGATGCTAGGGTTGAAATGCCCCCTCCATAATAGAATTGATCACAATAAGGTAATAAATTATTAACAAAATCATAGAGATCTACCATCAGAGATTTCGTACTAAATGCCCGTTCATCTAGTGTAGATGCATTTCGAATTTCGATAAAAAGCTCTCTGTTAGTAGTATAATTGTGATTCAACTCGTCTAAGAGTAAATCAGTAAAATCACTAAAAATTTCCATAACATTTTGAGAAGCACCAATAGCATCAAACTGAGTGAGATCATACCAGGAATTTGATTTCCAACGACCACCTAGATTCCAAGGATAGATCTGTATTTTTTTAGCACAATCGAATGCACTTTGAGCAAACTGAAATGGTGTATAACCAACATTACGACTTAAATTATATGCCATTTCCACCGAATGAACGAGAGCATTATTCCATTGCATAGATTCACCTGCAAGAAGATAATCAACCTCTTCTGTGAATTGCCAAGCAACTTCAAATGCTCCACCAGAGCAAGTATCCAAACACAGAATGTCCACTCCACCTGTATCATCAAGTACAGTATCAATTTCTTCAACTGTTAAACAATCACCTAAAGCATACGCCCAATAAGGATGAGAAGAATGGTAATCGTAACAGAACCCCGCGTATCCTCTTCCATGATCAACAAGTGATAGAGAATAGTAATTTGCTGGATAATTTGTTTTGCAAAAAGTGATGAAATCTTCTAGTGTCTGTGGATCCCCCATATTTATGTTATTGAGTTCCGCTATTCGATTTTTCCCACTTGGAGTTATTTCATACATTTCAGCATAACCATGGGGATGAATCACAGTCCAAGGGTAATCAAATAAAGCTATGATATTAATAAAATCAGAAAATCCAGCTTGGAGATTATCATCAATATAATTTAGTGTACCCAGCATATCAATATAAAGACCATTACCAGAATTATTTAGATCGGATGTGACATAATCAGAACGCGTATCAGCACAAAAATAAAGCATCATTGTCCAGTTTTTAACTGTATTAGGATATACAACATCCCTTTGACTTTCTTGATTTTTCCAGTATGAATCAACTTGAAATGATAAAGAAATTAGTATAGAGATTATGAAAAATGAAAATGCTTTAGTATATTTCAAGAAAGGCATCCCCTGTATACTATTTGATAATTACAATCTAAAAATATAAGTGTCTGGGTAAAAAAAACAAACATCTGTCAAAAGATGAAGGAGGAAAATTATAGTGAGGATTACAACCTAGTCCAAGCAGAAAGGGCTATGGCTTTATCGTGATCAGAAGCTTTTGCTAAATCTGTATTTTTCACATTGAGCTTTCGCTCAGTGTCATATTGCTTGACTATCAATGCAAATTCCTTTTTAGTCATATCTAAACGCAGTGTATTATGTTTAACTCGTGTTAGAATAGGTGCGTTTACTGGCATCGGAAAATAATGATCTCTCCTGAAAAAATGATGAATTTGTATTATCGCTAAAAATATAGCTTCTTCTTTATCCAGCGAAGAATGGACATCTACACGTATGATCGTTCCTATCTTTTTGCCTTCAATATCTACAACTAGTTTATTTTCTAATTCGGAATATTTCATTTCTCTCGCTCTAAGTAATATAATTACAGAAGCTCTATATATTCTATCGCTATTTTTGCTCCTTACAAGTTCTTTCACAGAAAATAAATATCTTCAAAAAATTTTATTAACCAGAAGAATTGCAACAATTACAATCAATGCCGGGATGGTGTAATGGTAACATTAGGCACTGTGGATGCTTAGCCGAGAGTTCAATTCTCTCTCCTGGCACCATTTTCTATATTCGCATTTTTTCTTCTTAAATTAATCTGAATAATCGTAGATACATGAATATTCTTTTATATGAATTTTTCTTCATATATATTAGGTTTTACTTATGATTCAAGAAGAGAAAACTAAAAATCCCTGTCCTTCAATAATATCTAAAGAAAATTCTAAGGAATTATTAGCAAGACAATTAGGAGAAACTGCTCAGATTATTGATTGGGCAATGAAATCTGTACCTGATGAACGATTATTAGAGGAACCACCACATAGTACTCATCCGAACGCATCGGAAAATGTGAAAAGATATTTCGGTTCTTGGTCTGCCTATCAAATTTTGTTTCACTTATTACATTATGAAGAATCCGCTGCTTTGCCAAATTTGACTTTGTGGTTAGAAGAATCAGAACAAATGAAGCGTAGATGTGGTGGAGAGAAAGCAGCATATCAAGAAGCATTGATGAATAAACTTTCCCTACAAACTCTACTCGATAGATTTCATCTAGTTCGTAAGAAACAGGTTGACATACTAAATAAAATCACTGAAGCTCAATGGACAGAGAAACGATCAAACACTAATTGGGGTAATGTTACTATAGAATTTATAATAACAAAATCTATTCAACATACCTTAGAGCATGGAAATAAAATCCTTCGCAATGTGCTCTTTTGGGATTCTTATTTAAGACGATTGAATAGTAAGTGAGACTTTTATTCCTTCAGAGAGCACTTAGGCTCCTATTTTTCTTTTTCTATTCAACATTTCGCAACCAATTTCTTGTTTGCTCTACTTCCTCATCTGTTTTCAGGACATCACATAATTTAGCTAATTGAACAGCAAAATCAGTAAATGCATGGCCTTTTGCAGTTAGAATATTCTTATCGAGAACGTAGTCAGTATCTTTGAAAGAACTTTTTTCGTAGAATTTTATCTCACCTTCATCATCAATAGAAGCAGTACAATTATTTCCATCTAGAATTCCAGCATTTGCAAGAAAAGTGGGACCACCACAAATAGCAGCAATGATTTTTCCATTTCTAGCTAATCCATTAAGCTTGTCATTAAGTATCTGGATTTTTTCGGAGTATTTTTCATTTCTTATGAAATCTTTTGGTTCTCCGCCGGGGATAATGAAAACATCTACATCATCAATCTTGACATCTTCGATAGCCATTGTTGCTTCCACTTTCAAATTACATATTGAGCTCACTAATCCCTTTTGAAAACCAACTGTTGTTAGATTATGACTGTCTCTAAGAAGTAATAAGGCTTGAATGATCTCAAAGTCTGCAAATTCATCATAAAGGAATACATAAGCATTTTTTTTATACATAACTCAGATTTCTTGGAATTACTATTAAGGTTATTTCCTAGTCTAATTTGATCAGAATATTACTTCTAAGAAATGTTGTTTGAATAGAGTAAGTTCTTTCATTTATCGTAATATTAGACAAAAATTTTAAACTGATGTGTTATTGAAGCTAGTTATTCATTTAAGAGGCTAAAATATGACATATGTGATTACTGGTGAAGGACTTACAATTGAAGATGTTGTAAAGGTCGCACGTCATAACGAGAAAGTTGAATTGCATCCAGATGCAATTGAACGTATGAAAAAATGTCGAGCTATGCTCGAGGAAAAAATCGTAGCAGGAGAAATTATGTATGGAGTAAATACCGGGATTGGGGAATTCTCCGAAGTTGTTCTAACTGATGAGCAAGTAGGTCAGTTTCAAATGTACTTAATTTACAATCATGCTGCTGGTATTGGTGAAGCTGCACCAATCGAACATGTTAGAGCTGCAATACTTGGCAGAATTAATGTCCTAGCTCATGGAAATTCAGGTAACAGACCAATAATCGCTCAGACTATGGTTGAAATGTTAAATAAAGGAGTAACTCCTGAGGTTTGTGAAAAAGGATCTGTTGGGGCTTCCGGTGATTTATGTTCTATGTCTCAAATAGCATTGTTGTTAATGGGAGAGGGACGAGCCTACTATAAAGGTAAATTAATTTCCGGAAAAGAGGCCATGGAAAAAGCAGGTATTGAAGTTCCAGGATTACTAGCTAGAGATGGTTTAGCTGCTATTAATGGTTCTAATTTTCTAACA
>JAHLVZ010000107.1 GCA_019058165.1 Candidatus Heimdallarchaeota archaeon | reverse complement strand
AACCAATCCCAAAAAAGCACCAATTACTTCTTGCTTTTAAGGATGGGACTTTCTTATCTGTAACAATCTCAGGTTGGGGAGAAGTCCGGTTATTCAAAGCAGAAGACCTTGACAAACACCCACATATTGATTATAGTAAATATGACCCTCTTTCGGAGGAATTCACATTTGTAACTTTTGAAAAACTAATAGAGGACATTCCAGATAACAGAAAACGCAATGCAAAAAGATTCTTCATCTCCGAACCTAGATTGAGAGGAATTGGTAATGGAGTAATCCAAGATATATTCTTTCTTGCTAAAATCCATCCTAGGAGAGAGATGAGTTCTCTGACGAAAGATGAAAGAAAGCTCTTATATGAAACCACTAAAGTAGAGCTACAAAAAATGACTGAACTCGGTGGAAGAGATGGTGAAAAGGATCTTTTTGATAATTGGGGTGGTTATAAACGAAAGATGCATAGTAAAGTTGTTGACGAACCTTGTATAGTTTGTAAGACACCGATAGTAAAGGAGCAATTTGGTGGAGGTTCTATTTACTTCTGTCCGTCATGTCAAAAAGTGGATTAATAAAAAAATCCTCTCGAATTTCTTACTGCAGAATATGAGTTATCATCTGTTGAATGGAAAACATCAAATAATCAGTAAATGAAAACAGTAGAAGATATTCATAATCGAATCTCCTGTTGAAAGTTTACTATTCAATGTTCTAAGCACTGTTTTTTGTTTCTTTCACCTTTCTTGCTAGTTCTTTCTTAAACATTCGCCATATAGGTAGCAAAATGAAGATAGTTAGTATTGCTGCTCCGCATATAGGCACCCAAACAAACAAGAATATTAGTCCGCATGCAGAAGACCCTACAATAATTGACACAATGATTACCAAAATGAATAGAGCTATCATAGCATATTTTAGTCTACGACATTTCTTTTCTAATTTGATAATTTCCTCATCTACTCTAACCTTATCTTTCTCAAAACCAGTATTATTTGTGAAGTCATCCACGCCCCAATTTTAAGTAATAACTCTTTAATCCACAAAAATTAGAGGTTTTCCTCATATAAATATTTTATCAATCAAAAGGTAGGATGAGATTCTTACAATTAGGACAACTTTCACTTTCTCTCAACCAAACAATAAAGTGTTCTTTGTGAAAGATTTTGTCACATTTTAGGCAACTAATGATAAGAGCTTTTTCTCCCATTTCTAACGCACAAATTGAGCAAGTTTTTTCTTTCATTTCTGGATTGTAGTCTATAACTGCAAGTCTTAATTCTTCTAAAATTTCATTTTCTTCAGGTAATTCTAATTGTGTTATTAACCAATCCAATCGTTTTTTCAATGCATTATACTCAACTAACTTGAAAATTAAATAGACAATTATTAGTAGTGCTAGAAGTATCCCCAATGCTAGTATTATGGTGGGAAGGATTGATCTGCCATAGCTACCAGCCACCAATACAATAAATAATAATGCTAGAAAGAGAAACAATACAACAAAGAGGATAAACCGCAAGTATTTTAACAGCTCAGCCCATTTCACCCTCAAAGGCATAGCTTAAAACCACTTATTATTTGGTTTTTAGTTTTTAAAAAAATGCCTATTATTATTTAGTTCTTTATCACGTATTCTTCTCCACATACTGGGCAACTGTTTTTAGTAGTCAACCATTGAAAGAGATGCTCATAATGAAACGGCGTTTGGCATTTTGGGCAACCCAAGACATTTTGATCTTTTCTTATCTTTAATTTACAGATCGGACATTTCTTCCCTTTGATTTCTCCTGTGTATTGCACTTGCTTTGCTCGATAAGTCTTCACTTTCTTTTTCTTTTGAACAACAATTTCAGGACGCGGTAATCTTACATTTCTTTCTTCTGTGATTTGTTGTAATTCTTCCGCACTTCTCCCTTCCTCTGTTTCTTCAATATCATTTAGCATTCTAGCAAAAGTTCTTTTCTTTTTATTATGTGTTCTTAAATATCCTATCAGAAAAATTAAGGATACAATGAATGCTGAAAATACTAAAGTTGCTATGACAGTAAAAATAAGCACATCAATAATAATTGCGAGTGCAATTGAAGCACCAAACACAATTAAGAGAAATACTCCAATTAGTGATGAGACAATAATTTCCGTTCTCTTGTTCTCATCTAGAGATTCTCCCGGATAATAATCTGGTGGTCGTCTGAAGTCTGATAAATCCCTAGACATGAATAAGAATTTGTAATAAACAAATAAAAAGTTACTCAAACAGAGAATTAATTAATACAAGTCAGTATTTTCAATTATGCCAGATATTAGAGATGATTTCATTGAACAAATGAAGATCTATTTTCATAAGCTTACTACTGATTACTTGTTTTCAGCTTTCGGTGAAGAAAAAGGCAAATTACTTTTTACTAATTACCATTATGCGTTTCAAAGTTTCTTTGAAAAGAATCTACATCTCATGAACACAAATTTGAGTAAAAGGCATGGAATTAATTCCATTTTTGTGTTAGCTCTTGACAAGGCATTTGAAAAAGAAGAGTTATCTCATAAGGAACTTAAAACTCATGTAATTGCTATTTATAGAGTTATGATGCAGAGTTTGCTTGAGAATCAAGTAAAACAACTCGAGTCAAGTGAAGATCCTTGGTATTCCTTTGTAAAAACAACTAAAGAAGGTAATGCGCAATTATACGAAAATGAGTATTTCCAAGCTTTAATTGCTTTTGATGAGGAATCTGTTTTTGGAATTGATATTAAGAAGTGTTTATACTTTGAAATCTTTCAAGCTAATAATCGTCCTGATTTAGGACCAATTCTGTGTGCATATGATTATCTTCTTGCTAGTGCGGTAGATAAATGGATTCGATTTGAGCGAACAGAAACTATTGTCGACGGTTTTAATCGATGCGATTTCAGGTATTATCCTAAAGATTCGATGAAAAAAAAAATTAATTGAAAGTCCTGAAAGAATTAAGGATCTCATTCTTGTTTTTGTTCATAAAGAGACTGGTTGGGGTGACCCTTTAAAACCTCAATGTGAATTCGATGATTTATATGTAAGAGAAACTACTTTGTTAGAAGAAGAAAAAATAAGGATTACTTTTGAATATCATTTTGATGAGGATGGTTTTTCTATGTATCCTCGAAACCACATTCTCGAAGGGAAAGTAATACTAGATAAAGCTGGATCTATTCTGAGCTTCAAGCTAGAAGAAACTTACACTGGACCAGCATGTGTCGAAGATCCTTACAAAACAAAAAAAGAATAACCATTGGATAGTTTTTACTGATTAGATAAGATTATATTTGAGGGTAGCTCACAGTATATTTGTGGAGGAATTAATATTCGCTTCGAAGAAGTAAAAGACATCATCCTTGACTACATTCATGAGGAAACTGGTTGGGGACTTCCACTTCAACCCCATTATGAGTTAGAGGAGCTCACTATAATGGAGATGGTTGAGGAACGCGATGGTACTCGTTCTATTTCTTTTGAATACATGTTTAACGAGGATGGTTTCTCCAAAAATGATAAAACTCACATTCTTATGGGTAGCGTTACCATTGGTCCCACCGGGAAACTCCTTCAAAGGCAACTGAAAGAAACCCATCGTGGTGTTGCTGCTAAGAGAGATTACCAAACAACAATTGAGTAGTAGTTTGCTATTATTTTCTTAGTTTAATACTTCGTTTTGTTTTTACTATTAGGTAAATCAGTGTTATTGTTATTGGAACGAGTAGAATATAGAGGGTATAATACGGTAACATATTAACAGGAGTTCTATCTATGAGTATTATTTCTTCTTCGTGGAGGAAATTATTCATTATTCCAAAAATATCTGTGTTATCAATTAACAGATTACTTGTTATGTTTTCAAAAGCTTCCCCATAAGCGTATAATGGTACATGATTTCTTGTATGACCACCTGTACTCCACGTAACATCAATTTGATTTGCTCGAGCAATTCTTATGGTTCTATTTTGGTCTTCTGTTAATCCAGAGACTGGTAGAATACCATCCAATAAGTCTCCGATAATTTTTGGACCGCCTGTTTCATGATCTGCTGTTATTATCAGAATTGAATTCTCATGTGTTTCTACGTAATTCTTTGCTTCTTTGACTGCTAAATCAAATGCAATGGTTTCTAGTATTGCGCCAACTTTCTCATTGTCATGACTTGCATGATCAATTCTTCCACCTTCCACCATAAGAAAGAATCCGCTGGAATTTTGATCAAGAATATTTATAGCTTTATTAGTCATCTCTGCTAGTGAGGGAGTATTGGTTAGGTTTCTTTCTTGCTCATATGGCATGTGGGAATCTGAAAATAAGCCAAGGATTCGACCAGAAGTAATAGACGATAGTGCTGAATTGTTTGTAGCAAAAGAATAACCATCATTAGTCATAGCTGTTATTTGTTCTTCTGAGAAGTAATTCAATCCTCCTCCAAGCAAGACATCCACATCTGCATTTTCAACTATTTGTTTAGTTATTTCATCATAGTTACTGCGGCTATACACATGCGTCATAAAACTAGCAGGAGTTGCATGCTGGATACTAGTTGTGGTTACTACCCCCGTTGCTTTCCCCATTTCAAGAGCAATTTCTAGAATGGTTTTGTTAGCTGAACCATTTGGAGCAACTGCTATTCTTCCATTGTAGGTTTTTATTCCAGTAGCAATTGCTGTTGCAGCTGCAGCAGAATCAGTTATCCCTAAATTAACATTATGAGTCATAACGGATAGATTGAGAAGCAAATTTTCCATAGTCAAATTAGTATTCTTACCTACTTCAGTATAACGAGCCATTCTCACTTGTTCAAAACCCATCCCATCACCAATCATTAAGATAATAGTGAGATCATCACTACTGGTAGGTTGATGTGAATTACTTGGCAGATTGTTATCTATAATGAATACTAAACTCACAGTCAAAGCTATGATTAGTATAGTTTGAAGTTTTAATTTGCTGATCATTTAATTAACCTTATTTTAATTTGCTTTTTACCCACCCGATATCTAGCTCATCCAATTTCTCCTCCATTGGGACTCCGTTTTTATCCCACCCCATCATGAGATAATAATTCTCTCGAGCAATATTCAGTAATACAGGATCTACTGCTACATGAGCTAGTTCACCTGAAGTTTTAGGTTGATAAAATCTTGCCGGGAGGGTGTCGTCTTTCTTTGTAAATCCTTCTTGTAAATTGAACACTCGAGCCATTGTTGTTACTCTTTCTCCTAGTTTCATTAATTCAAATAATGAGGTATTCCAGCCAGTAACTGCTCGAGTCATTTCTACTATTTCTTGATGATTCCATGGTTGAAACATACACATTACTAAGCAATTGTACACAACTCGCCAGTTGGTTTGATTCATAAGTGCGCGAACTTTCTTTGGGCCCAAATCCTCTAAGGGAATTGTTTCCAGTATTCCAATTGGGGCGTATCGTTCAATAGATCCTTCATTTGTTAGGAATTGGTCGTTTAGATTATGCATGTGATCCGCTCCGGTTGGGGAAACAGCATAACCTAAACCTAGAGCGCGTTTCAATCTGGGGGAGTGCATAGGTACTTCTTGTCCTTTCACGTGTACTGCTAATTGCTCTGCTCCATTCCCAATTTCTTCTGCAGCTCGTTTCACTCCTTCTGCTAGGATGTTTCCGAAGCCTTCTCTCTTAGCAATTTTCTCCACCATTTCAACTAGTGCTTCTCCGTTTCCAAAAGTTAATTCTATTCCATCAGTTTCAGTTTTTGTAATGATATCCGCTTCAAAGCACTCCATAGCAAAACCAATAGTTACACCAGTAGAAATAACATCAATAGTATATCTATTACAAAGTTCATTGGCTTTGCAAACAGCTTTTGCATCATCTACCCCACAATTAGAACCAAGAGCTCCTAATGACTCATACTCTGGTCCCCCGTATTTTGCTAGGACTTCCCATGGTTCCTTAAATTCGACAACTTTCTTACAACGAATTGGACACGCGTAACACCCTTCCATTTTCATACCTAAAGTATTCTTGATTGTCCGGGGATCGATGTTTTCAATATTTGGAAAATCTCCATCTCTGAAATTATGAATTGGAAGATTCCCTGTCCAGACAAATGATTCCATTCTATCTCCTCCTGTTCCCAGGAGTGAGAAATGCTCAAGATCTTTCAGGTATACTTCAATCATTTTTTTTCTTAATTCTTGAATTTTTGCTTTATCAGCAACTTTGGGGCGTTTACTACCCTTTACAGCAATTGCCTTCAAATTCTTTGAACCCATCACAGCGCCTAGACCGGTTCTTCCGGCAGCATTTCTTAGGTCACTCATTATACAGGCATATCGAACTAAATTCTCTCCTCCGGGACCTATTTGGGTAACTCGAACCCGTTTATCTTCTAACTCACTTTGTATTTCATCCAACGAATCTGCAGTTTCTTTTCCCCAGATTTTACTGGCATCTCGAAATTCAACTTGACCATCTTTTACATACAAGTAGACAGGATCTTTCGCTTTTCCTTTTATGATGATAGCATCGTACCCAGCTTTTTTAAGTTCTGCAGCCCAATAGCCCCCTACCTCGGATTCACCAAATCCACCTGTTAGCGGTGATTTTGCCCCTACACTATTTCTACTACTACCTGATAATGTTGATCCTGTTAATGGTCCTGCTGCAAAAATCAAGAGGTTCTCTGCTGATAAGGGGTCAATATTTTGTTTTAATTCTTTTAATAAATAATAAGCAACAAATCCTTCTCCCCCTAAATATCTGCGATAAAATATGTCCTCCGGTGTTTCAAGAGCAGTTTTTTCTCGAGATAAATCAACTCGTAGAATTTTCCCATGATATCCGTACGGCATATTTTACCCTCAATTTTTTTCTCAGTATCTTATTATCTTTGGATTGATTAGTTTTTAGTCTTCCACTTTATTTCTCATAGTGTGTTTTTAATTCTCTGTAATCATGCAATTGAATCTTTTGAATGATAATATTTTTAATTAGATAATTAGAGCATTATTTTGTAATTACAGTCATTTGTATGAAATCTGGAGGTAACTCAGGTAGTGTTTCAATTAACTTCTATTGATGGTCGATTCCAAATTGATGGGAAAGATACTTTTCTCCGTGCAGGCGAATATCATTACTTTAGAGTAGACCCTGAGTTCTGGGAAAAAGATCTTCGACTCCTCAAGAAAGAAGGGAAAATTAATGTTATTTCCACCTATGTTCCTTGGATTTTTCATGAATTATATGAGGACTATTTCGATTTCGATGGTGACACTCATCCAAGACGTAATATTAAGAAATTTCTGAAAATTTGTAAGAAACTTAAGCTACCGGTTATTTTCCGTCCTGGTCCTTTCATTTATTCCGAATACCAAGGTTTTGGTATACCACTCTGGATAGGGGAATTATATCCGGAAGTGATTGTCAAGAAAGTCGATGGAACCATGGATAAGGGTCCCGATCATTTTAATGTTTGTCTCAATCACCCACAATACATTGATTTAGTTTGGAAATGGTATTCAAAGATCAAAGAAGAATTGTCAGAGTTTTTTGAAGATCCTATTATTATCTTTCAATTAGACAATGAAACAGGTTTAATGTATAATTTTAATGTGGGACGTATTGACTTCAATGAATATACTGTCAGATACTTCCATCAGTGGCTTGAAGAGCAATTTAGCAACCCCCAAACTTTGAGTATTTATTGCTCAGAGAGTTACATTAGTTTTGATGAAATTACTCCCCCAGTAGATGGATTGAATGTCGCGAAATCCATGATTTGGCAATCATTCTTTGAGGATTGGATTGTCACGTATCTTGAGCACCTTCGAGAAATGGTTATGGAGCTTGACATCCCACTTCTCTTTGCTGTAAACGAGCAAAGTAATTATTTCAATCCTTCAAACCCTGCGAAAAAGGCTCCTATAGCAGAGATCTATGGTTACAATGTGACTACAAAAACGTCACGATTTCCTTCAACTAGTGATGTTCCATTTGGCAATTCCATTATCCCTTCTATTTTCAAGGGATACTTGCAACCTGAGTATCAGGCACTCTTTGCCTCAGAATTAGGCTGTGGGTGGTTTGACCCTCGAGTAAAAGTGAAGAATATTTCTACAGTCCAATTAATGATGGGCTCAATCGCACATGGTGCAAAAGGTATTTGTTTATATGTTGTTCGTGATGGTGCAGATATAGAAGGGAGGAAATATCATTATCAATCTATGATCAGTCATAAAGGGAAGAAACGGAAACGATTCAAAGCAGTTCAAGAAGTTTACGAATTTGTTGAACAACTTGGGGAAGAATTAGTTGAATCCGAGGAAATCTATGATGAACTTGCTTTTGCTACTTACGCTATGAATCATCGAATCATTCCAGGCGACTTTGATTCTACTGGAAAAATCATTCGTCCTATTAAGATCATCAATTTACAAGCAGAATATGGTATATTTGGTATGTTATTAGCAAATGGTTACAATCCACAACCTATTGCTCTTGAGAGAGTTTTACTAAAAGATATGCGAAAATTGAAAGCTATTTTCGCTCACAATCGTGGTGCCATTTACAAAGCAGATTATAATAAATTGCTTGATTATGTAAAGGACGGTGGGAACTTAATAACAGGCCCTAATTTTCCTGTCATGAATGAACACGGTTACCCGTTAAATACCCAAAAGCTCTTTCCCGCGGTAATAATTAATGAGAAAATTTTTGGAAAGAATGCTAATTTCCTAAAAATGGCAGGAGCATATCTGGGTTTCAGCTTACAGAAAGGAAGAATACGCAGATACAATAGATTTGCTCTTTTCCACCTTGAGAGGACTGAACGACAGAATATTTTGCGTTCCTGGCGTCCTTGGGGTCCTTTTGCAAAAACTGGAAGTGGGAAGAGATTCCACATAGATTATTTTGCTCGAGAATTCATGTGGCAAAAGGAAAAAATAGATCCTGTTCTAAAATTACGAAACAAGACTATTGGTTATCGACTTCACCTTGGCAAGGGAACAAACACAGTTTTCGGAACTCCATTAGGAGCTCGTTATGTTATTGATGCTTTTTATCATGATCCACCGGAGATCAAAACACAGAATAAGGAATTCCTTGAAGAATTATTGACTTATTATGGTATTAAGAAAACATTTGATGCCGATGTGGAACTTGAAATCGTAGGAAGATATCATAAAGAAAAAGAATCTTTACTCCTTTTTCTCATTAATAGAGGGAGGAAGAAGGAAGGAACTTTCAAAATCCTCATTCCTGCAAAAACTCGCTTACCTAAAAACGTGCCACTAAACATTGAAGTATTATACACATTTAGTAAATCAGGAATAAATCTACAAGAAACTACTCTCGAGGAAATGAAACGCAAAGGACTGAATTTTAGTATTATGAAAGATGATTGTATGGTTCTTCGGTTCTCTCCTAAAAATCAAAAAAAGAAGAGCAAAAAATAGCTAAACTAAAATTATCTGTTGTTACTTCTCATCTTCTTCTTCTCTTATCTTTGTTAGCGCTTTATCTATTGTCAAATCTTCAAGCTCTTTTGCTCTATCATAATGCTTCCCACAGAACCATTCCGCATAAGGTGGATGACCTACTCCATTTATTCGATTCATTTTCCGATCCCAAACCTTATCTGAGAAGCGTTTCTTGTAATAAATTACTCCCCCTTCATTTTCTTCTAAATCTACATCGCAAATAGCACATACAGGAGGTCTCATTAATTATCCCAACTATACTTGATTAATAACGAGCTACTTCTTTTAACTTGAAGATAAATAAATTTTAGGGAGAAAAAAAGTGTATTCGTAAGAAAAATGAATGTTTTAGAAAAAAATCTTATTAACCTTACCTCCTTACTTTGTTTAATTATGGTCTATTGTTAAATGAGCCACTATTGGTGAGGGATAATTACCATTGTCAGATAAAAAATCAAAATTTTGTCCTCATTGTGGAACAACAGTAAAATCAGATGATGTTTTCTGCAATAATTGTGGAGCGAGTATAGAGGATACCGTAGAACCTACTGTTAGTGTGCCTGTTCAACCTGTGTCGTATGCACAAACAACCCACTCATCACAAGCAACTGTTTATGTTCCACCTCCTAAAACTCAAAACAGTGTAGCTATTGTAGCATTAATTTTTGGTATAATCTCAGTAGTAGTTAATTTACTTCCACTTTCTATTTTTTACTTAGGAACTGTTACAGGAATTATTGCTATCATTACAGGGATTATAGGTGGTTTAAAATCTCAAAAGAAGCACCTAGCATTTATAGGTTTAGGATTAGGAGTAATAGGAAT
>JAHLVZ010000106.1 GCA_019058165.1 Candidatus Heimdallarchaeota archaeon | reverse complement strand
AGTAAAGATATATTGAATACAGATAGCTGTTGCTAATCCTTCATCTGGATCCGGACCAACTAATACTCGAGCGTATGTTTCATTCGCTTCTTCTGTAGCGGTTGTTTCATCTGAAAAGTAAAAATACGGTTTACACCCATCCGCTAGAAATTCCGCAGTCACACCTGTTTCAGAATCTAATACTTCTATCTCCAACCAAACTTTCGCATCACCAATATGCGTTAATCCGGAAATATTCTGCGAAGTTGGCGTGGTTGTTTGGTAATGATAGAGTCCCAGCGCATCGTCTGGGTCTGGAAATGTATCGTCATCCCAGATTTCTACTGATATATCCAGTGTTAAACACCATGCTGTGAAACCTATGAGATTAACATCAAGTGTTTCGCCATTATTCACATCTGTATTTGCTGTCTGAGTAAAGTTACCATTTATTGTTACATTGAAATAAATTTCACCTGCTCCAATAGTGTCGTGATCGTCATAAATTGTGGCATTAATTAATGTCACATTGACTAAATATCTGTCAGCACTGATTGCTGGAACCAAATCATCTCCGGTATACGCAGTTATTCCTGGTCCGGTGAATGAGGATATTTGGTCCAGCGTTTGATTCACATCTAGCAAATCAGTCATATTCCAATGATTATCATCCTCTAAGTGGAGGTTTTTTCCGAATGGAAAAGTGATATCTCTTGATAGACTGCTCATCGGGGTGATAATTGGTTTATTGATAATATCAGAACTTGACTTCGCTGTTGCATTTAGTCCAAAACCTAAGCTCAAAACTAATATTGTAATTAAGAAAATACTATTCCTTCTCTTCATGTTCAATCCCTTTTTATGAATCTTTAGAGTAATTACTATTGCACTTGTGTCTTTTTGTATGTTTTGCAGAAAATCTGTCGGCAATGATCCAAGAAAAGTTTAAATCTCTCAGAGAATTTGTGAAGTAGGTCTATTTTATTGGGGGATTTAATTGAGAAGAAAATCCGGATTCATTAAGAAATTGAGAAAAAATAAAAATGGTTTATGTGTCTGGCCTATCAAAATTTTATATGAAATTATCCTAATTTTCAATTTAAAATTTGATGGTGGCGATGATTTATGTGATTGCTGCTGTGATATTGGTGATTGTTGCTGCAGTAGTTCAGGTTCAAAGAAGGAATCCTCAGGTTGCCTTGATTGTTGCTGTGAATGTATTTAGCTAATCATTCCTCTTTTTTCTCTTCTTTCTTTTCTTGCAGTTTCTTGATTTCTTCTAATTCTTTGATTATTTCTTCAGCTGATATAAAGTACAATGCATTACTAGCTTTGGGAGAGATTCAAATAGTTAGTAATTATGTACATTTTTTCTACAAGAAAGGATAGAAGAAAAAGAAATCACAAAAGCAGGTGGGAAAGTTATATCAGGTTCTTTTGTTATCACAATTAACAAATATACTATTGTTAAGGATTTATGGGTTGATTAGTACATTATCTTAGATCCAAGGAAGGGATTTTTGAAATAGATTCAGACACTGGGGTTTTTGGAATTGAAAATCGACAAAAAAAAAGCATTGAGGAACTAAATTTGTGTTTATTCCTTTTACAGGATTTTTTGAGAAAAACCTAAATGCTTCATTGTCTAATTATATACGAGTCATATCATTTCCGAGGAGGGTGATAACCCATGACTCGAAAAATATATGTAATGTTAATGATATTGAGTTTGACTATGTTAGTAGCTCCAATTGGAGCTAATATAATAATAAGAGATGAAACGCCAGTAATGATGCCTGACGCATTGACAGTATCAAAGCTGTGGGAGTTTCCTACTGGTGCTGAAACAGCTTCTTCTCCTGTAATCGTTGACCTAGACAAAGATGGAACAAACGAAATTATCATTGGTTCAGGTGATGGCCATGTATACTGTCTAAACCATATGGGAGGAGTAGAATGGTCATATACAACTGGTGCTGAAATAGCATCATCACAAACGATAGCTGATCTAGATGATGATGGAACTTTCGAAATACTAGCCACTTGTAGTGATGGAAAATTATATTGTTTAAGTCACTTAGGAGCCCTAAAATGGAGTTATTCATCAGGAGGTGTTTTAATGAATAGTGCATCTGTTGGTGATCTTGATGAAGACGGAACACTTGAAATATTATTTGGTTCTTGGGATAACAAAACTCATTGTGTAGACCATGAAGGCAATCTTGAATGGACCTATGAAACAGATCACTGGGTTTTAGCTACACCCGTTTTAGCAGACTTAGACGATGATGGAACACTAGAAGTTATTTTTGGTTCTGCGGATAATACAACCTATTGCTTGAATGAATTAGGAGTTCAAGAATGGAATTACACTGCTGATAATCAAATCATGGGGTGTGCATCTTTTGCTGATATTGATAATGATAATGATTTAGAAATCGTTTATGGTTCTATAGATGGCAAAATTTATTGTCTAAACCATACTGGAGGATCTGAATGGAACTATACAGCTGGAGATATGGTTAACACAGCACCTGCCTTTGCAGATCTTGATGGAGATAATACTCTAGAGATTATAATGGGATCAATTGATGGTAAGCTATATTGTTTAAGTCACACTGGAACAAAAGAATGGGACTATGATACAGGCACTCATGTTCTTTATGGTGCCACAATTGCTGACCTTGATGGTGATAATAAATTTGAAATTCTATTTGGTTCTGGCGAATTCGTGACTTCCGGTGCTCTTAACTGTGTAAACCATACTGGACAATTAGAATTTTCGTACTCTACAACGGATATAGTCTTTAGACCGCCAACACTTGCTGATGTAAATAATGATGGAGTATTGGATATAACGTTTTGCAGTAATGATTACAAAGTCTATTGTTTAGAATTAGTTGGTCCAACAGAATCTGGCGATGCACCATGTTACACCTACTTAGGTTCAGTATTCCGTACAGGTCAAATGGATAGTGATAGTGATTTGTTAGATGACCTCACAGAAGATTTCTATGATACAGATCCAGAAGATGACGATACAGATACCGATGATATTACTGATTGGGATGAAATCTTCTTCTATAATACTGATCCAACAGTAGCAGATTCAGATAGCGATGGTCTCACAGATGGCGAGGAAATCAACACCTATGACACTGATCCTAATGATGATGACACGGATGATGACGGTCTAAAAGATGGTGATGAAGTTGACGTTTATTTCACTGATCCTTTGATTGCAGATGCATTACTTGATTCTGATAGCGATGGTTTAACAAATGTTGAAGAAGTTGACACTTATGACACGGATCCTCTTGATGATGACACGGATGATGACGGTCTAAAAGATGGTGATGAAGTTGACGTTTATTTCACTGATCCTTTGATTGCAGATGCATTACTTGATTCTGATAGCGATGGTTTAACAAATGTTGAAGAAGTTGACACTTATGACACGGATCCTCTTGATGATGATACGGATGGTGACAGTCTAAAAGATGGTGATGAAGTTGACGTTTATTTCACCGATCCTTTGGTTTCAGATATAGATCTTGATTCTGATAACGATGGTTTAACAAATTATGAAGAAGTTGAAGTCTATGGTACAGAGTATGATAACAATGACACTGACGGGGATGGTTATTCCGATGGTGACGAAGTTGATATTGGCACTGATCCTCTAGATCCTTTAGATTATCCTACTACTGTAGAAACAAGTCCTGGTTGGTTTTCAACAGCTATGGGCATTGGTGATATTGTATTAATTGCCATCACAATTGTAGTAATTGTTAGATATAATAAAAGGAGAAAACACAACTAGTAAAATGACGTTATGATTTTAAAAATTGATACACTAAATTCTTTTAGTGTATTCTTCTTTATTTTTTTTTACTGAATAGATGATTAATGTTTTAGTCAGATGATTCCTCAGATTTCTCATCAGAACTCTCTTCTTTCTTTTCTTGTAGTTTCTTAATTTCTTCTAATTCCTTGACTATTTCCTTAGCAATGTTGTCAAAATTGTCTGTTGGTTTAAAATTAATCTTTTGGACTTGGCTTAAATCCTTGACATGTTCAGCGGGAACATCTTCCCATTTGTATTTCTCAGTTCGGGGAAAAGTTTCTTGTTTCTTGCATTTTGCTAATCGTACTTTTACTTCCTTACTGGAATCTATTAATCGTATGATTGCGTAACCCCATCTTCCTCCTATGTAATAAAATCTTAATTTTGTAAACTCGCTTTTGTATTTTTGTTCTTCTTCACTCATGGTATTTCACTAACTCTTTTTTCTTTTTATATTTAAAAAAGATATTCGTACTAATTAAAGCTGAATTAAAAGAAATAGGAATCAAGAAGGATTCTCTACCTTCTTGAAGAATGCTGGTTCTAACGCAGATTCTGTTTGTATTTTCAACCCATGCACAATACCTTTCTGATTGGTGTCAAAAGTGACTAGTATGGTTACTCCAAATACCCCTAGTTTTACTTCGAATGTTTCGTAGTGGTAATGTGTTGCTTCGCTTGTATGGATACCAAAATTCACAACTAGTTTCCCTTCTTCCAGTTTGAACTCGAACTCTGAGTAGGCTGGATGTCGATATGTCCCGGTATAATCTTTCAGGAGACGCGAATGCTTTGTTTTCTTTATCTTTTCTTTCTCCTTTTTTTCTTCGCCTTTCTTCCTACCCTCATTTATGTGAGTCATTATCCTTTCATCGATTGCTAAGTAGTCTACTTGTTCTAGTCCTAGCAATCTGTCTATTATGTGGTAGTGGAAGATATGCCCGAGAAAACTCTCTATGGTGTTTGTTAAAATATCAATTCCAATATTCAAGTCTGGTAAGAAGCATCCTATGTGACAGCATCCCTGGTAGCTCCCTGCATGATATAGCATCTTGTTTCCGCGATAAAACTCATTGATCCACCCATGAGCGTAACTCTGATAATGCACTAATTTTTCTTCGGGGTAAACATCATCCAACATTGATCGGGGACCCAGAAGTGTTGCTGGTAGATGTGTTTTCACTAAATTCGCTTCTGATAGGAGTTCTTTCCCATTCACTTTTCCTTTGTTTAAGTGGAACCGCAAGAATTTAGTCATATCTTCTGCTGTTGAGTTAATGTTTCCTGATCCGTATCCAAATTTCAAGTCTATATCCGTTGATTCAACAATTCCCCCTTCTTCCTCTTTATACAAAGTAGCGTAATCAGTTTCTTTCCACACATCTTCTCTTGAAAAGAATGTTCTCTTCATGCCAAGAGGTTTCAGTATTCGTTCTGTCACAAACTCGGAGTAACTCTTTCCCGTCAGCTTTTGGACTAATTCCGCTGTTGAGCAATACATAATATTGCAGTATTGAAAAGCGGTTCTGAATGGTTTTGTTGCATCCAAGTATTGTATTTTATCCATATAGGTGATGGTGGGCTCAAACCCGAACCAAACGAAGTTGTGCCCCGGCATTCCTGTTCTGTGCCCAAGGATGTCTCGAATAGTCACGTTCTCATTTATGTACGAGCCCTTAAACTTGAACTCAGGGCAGTAATTCCTAATCGGTTCATCCCACTCTAGTAACCCATCTTCTACTAGCATGGCTACTGCTGTAGAGGTAAACGGTTTGGTAGTAGACCCTATCGGAAAAATAGTGTTCTTTGTTGCTTTCGATTGTTTCTTCAAATCGCTAAAACCAAATCCCTTAGAATAAATGATCTCATCATCAGCAACTATAGAAATCCCTAATCCCGGAACACGTCTTTTAGTGATCGCTTCTTCGAGGTAGCCGTCCAGTCCTTCTAATCGTTCTTTTGCTGTTTGTAAATTGAATGTTTTTGACAATTCATATCATCTCTACTATGAGTAGCCTATTTTCCTTTAAGAAGCAAGTTCACATTACGAGGTCACTCTTAGCTACTCTTAGTCACAAGTTGTTACTTTTCGCGCACAAAGTTCATTACAAAAAAGTTTATTTCCCTCTAACGAACTAATGAACCATGTTGAGTATTGTTTAGTTTGTGATTTCAATGAAGAAAACACCAAAATTACTGAAGAAATTATTGCGAAACAGAAACGGTTTTTGTTTGTTACCGGTGGGCTTTAAGATCGCATTTTACAAGCTAATCCTTAAGCGTGAGTCGGCACAACAAGAAGCAGCACAATGCTGTTGTAATTGTTGCTGTGATGCTTTTTGCCAGGACACTTGTGGTAGAAGACGGTCTTGTATTAGATGTAGCTAGTTTCCAGCTCGCTATTTTGAGCTTCAAAGATTCGAGCTATCTATATAAATAAGCATGAATATTATCATTGTAGATTTTTCAAAAATTCAGCTTGAGATGATACTAAATGAAAGCAGTTACTAGAAAACAAAGAAGATTGGTGAAGAAATATTCTGATCCCTCTTATTCTCTTCTTGATGAGAGATGGAGAAAACAGAGGAATGGTTATATTTGGCTCATTGTTTTAATGAATTTGTTTATGTTTCTTACCGGTTTTGTGTTTTTGATATTTTATTATCAAATTAAGCGCTCGTATCAGTATGCGAAAGAACTTTACGAAGAAGGTAACACAAAGAAACTCCTCGAAATGGCTCGGTGGGGTGGTGCGTTTGGGAATCAATCTATGGGATTATATTCACGAATGTTTAGTATTTACGCTCTTGTTGATCTCAAAAATGCTGATGTTGCTCAAATACTTCAGGAGCGATTACATGAATTGCGTTTTTACGCTAAAATAATTCAGAAGCCATATCGTTATCCATTAGAGGTTCTTGCGATTAAACTTGATTACTCCACACCAGAGCAACTACTTTCAAAAATAGATAGTGTTAAAGAAACTCTAGAAGACACCATTCCTATAACTAAAGTCTACTTCGTCAAAAAAATACCCAAAGGAACCAAGTGTATGGTTTCCAGTTTGTTGGTGGATATTGATGAAGATGACATTATTGCTTGTCCTTTCTGTGGTAACATGGCTCAGAGAGAGCATTTGAGTGGATGGCTTGCGACTAACAACCATTGTCCTGTTTGTCGTAGAACTATTAAAATCGTTGACTGTCCTATTGTTAAAATAAGCTAGCAGTTCACTTTACGAAAAAGGATGAATGCCTATTGAGCAAGGAAACAAACTTAGAGTTAAAAGGTCTTTACGAAAAAGTAACAGATAATAGATACTCCCTTTTTGAAGAAATGAGTGGGAAATATCAAGGCAGATTTAGAAAGGCTCTTGTAATAGCTCTCCCTATCTGGGCGGTAATTACCGCTGCCTTGATAATTACTGTTATATTTACTGAGAAATACCCCATTATCGCTGTTCCGGTGTATGGTTTAGTTATGGTTTTTGTGTTTATCTTTGTCATCTCTTCTACTTCGATTAAAATTAATAATGTCAAGAAATTACTTGCATCCGAGAATAGTGAGTTATTAATAGAAATAGTTCAAAGTGGTAGAAAAGACTCTATAAAAGCATTTGCCATTTTTGCTCTCATTGATCTTGGAGAGAAAAGAATAGAAGAGATTATCATTCAAGAAAAGACTGAATCTTATTATTTCCGTTTTGAAGATGATTTCCTCTATACTAAAGAAGTGTATGCTATTAAGTGTGGCTACAAATCGTTTGAAGAATTCCTAAGTAAGAAATAATCTTCAATTATTTTTTCCCAAAAGTTGCATACAAAGTTGTTCCCGCAATTCTATGTTCGACCAGTTTAGATTTCACTTCGATCATTCCTGCTTTGGTCATTATTTCTCTTAATTCACTTTCCGGCATTCCGTGAGAAGAACCAACAAAATCACGAAGAATGATTAATCCACCTTTTTTCAAACGCTTCGACATAGATTTTACAATTTTTTCTCGGTGTTCTTTTGGTATATCATGTATAACCCAGTGAGCAACAATTTTGTCATAATAGTTCTCCTTCATATCCAATTCATACATCATTCCACAGTAAAAATCGACATTTGGATACTTTTTGAGTTTCTTTCGAGCAATGTTATTCCATTTCTCGGAAACCTCTACACAACTAATCCAACTATCTTTTCCTACAAGTTTTTTCGACATGAGCTTTGCAACAAAGCCTGTGCCAGATCCAAAATCAATCACTTTATCATTTGGTTGCAACTCAAGAGATTTCACAAACCGTTTGTAATATATTCTCAATACAAAATGAGTGAAATTAGTATATGCTATCTCAGATTTACTGGGATCATAAATTGTCATTAGAATCATTTTGTTTTAGGTGATTCTGCATAAAAAGGCATTTTATTATTCTTATTAATTCAAGCAAAAAAATAAGAGAGGAGTAGAAGAGAGTTTCATCTCTTTACTCTTACTGTTTTTTCGTCTTCTCCAAAAGATTGTTTTCATGTTGAAGCTAATTGCCCCCAATATTGCCATCTTTGTTTCTAATTTTCTATTGGTAAATTCTAATTAATATAGAACACTAAATTATTCTGTAAAAGAGTAGAGTGTTTACGATGAAAGTGTTGATTATTATTAATGATGCTTCTTATGGAACGGAAAAAGCATTCAATGCCTTGCGGTTAGCCATGACTTTTCAAAAAGAACACAAAGATGTTGCTGTTAATGTTTTTCTGCTTGCTGATGCTGTTACCTGTGCTATCCCCAATCAAGAAACACCTGACGGATACTATAATCTCGAGCGAATGTTGAAATCCGTTATTCGGAAAAGTGGTTTGGTGAAAGCTTGTGGGTCTTGTCTCAATGCTCGTGGATTAAAAGATGTAGAATTAATTGAAGGTGTAGAATTTAGCACTATGAGTCATTTAACTCAGTGGACAGTAGATGCGGATAAAGTTATCACATTCTAATTACGTAAAGAAATCAAAATTAGAATAGAAAAAATGTCTGAAGTAGGAAGAAACCTGTTGTTTTGTCCTACTTTTTTAAGACTTCAATTTCTTGTATGACTTACTCATAACCAGTCTTTTTCAAGATCTCCAACGTAACTAAGAGAAACAGTATCAGGTCCGGAATAAGCTCCCAAAATCGCACACGCTTCAGTATAGTGTATAGTTGTGCTTTCTTTTTTATTATCCATTAAGACCTTGTAAATTGCATCTGCTGCTTTTTTGTTATTAATATGGCTGAGAAAAATATCATCTGTTTCATTTACTTCGCAAATCTTCTTCGCAAAAGCACACATACGATCAATGAGGTTTTGTTCGTTGTTAAAGATCGTTAATGGCTGTAAGATGCCACCTACAGTTTGAATCACCGGAATGACTTCTGGATTTTTATCTCGGATTTGTTCAATAGGTCCAAGACGCCCTTGTTTTTCAAGGAAATCCAAGTCTTTCATTGCAAAGATGTGTCTTGTTTTTGGTCTTATAGCTTCAAGCTTTTTGAGGATAGCTTCTTTACTTTCCCCTTGTTGAGCCATTTTTGCTGCTTCAAGTGCTAGGTTCCCGACGCCAGTCATTGTATGCAAGGAATCAAAGACTGAGATATCTTTCTCTTTGTAAAGATTCTCTACTACTCCATTAGCTGCTTGAAAAGCTCCTGACATACCAGAAGTTAGAGTTATAGCAATCACACTATCAGATTTCTTAAAGGCTTCATCAAACGCTTTAGTATAATCTCCCGGAGACGGAACAGAAGTTCGCGGGAAATTATCTTTGGTTACTGTTTTTAATTTTTCACAGAATTCCTGTGTTGTTAATTCTCCTTCAGTGTTATTTTTGATATAAAATGCTTCATCTCCAAAAATAATCCTGTAAGGAATAGTCACTACATTATATTGTTCTATTAGATCCTTCGTCAACTCGGAAAGACCTGCTGTAACAATTGTTATTTTAGTCATAGAAATTACACCATATAGTTTCAATAGATAGGAATATATTGTTCAAAGATGGATTAGCAGAATATATTTGTTTTCCATACAATCAAGAAATGAGCACTTATATACAAAATTACTCTTTTTCTGTCGATGGTTACCTCTCTTTGTTAAACTAGATAATCTTTTAATTAATGTCATTTAATATTTCTTTTATAGAAGTAAAATTTTGAGGTTAAAAAAATTTGAAATCGAATAAAATTCGAGTAATAATTACTCTATTTCTTATTACGTTGTTACCTCTCACAATGATGACAACCTTTGGTATGGCAATAATGAAACCCCCAGAAAATGGGGAATTACTGCCTGCTGCCAGCGCTTCTTACGTAGAGGATTTCACAACAACAACATATTATGAACCAACTTCAACTGCTTTTGGTTGGGGTACAGGAACAGTAGCGAATGCACGAAACATTTCGTACGCTACCCAAGACTTTTATGAAACACCAGATCCAATAACAGGTTTAGATGTGCAAGGTAGAAGAGTCTATGCAGCTACTAATAATAT
>JAHLVZ010000105.1 GCA_019058165.1 Candidatus Heimdallarchaeota archaeon | reverse complement strand
TTTCAAATGAAATACATATTTGATCAAAAAGATGTCGAACACCCTACTGATTTGAAAACCTCTGCAACAGAACAGGAATTCCAAGATTTAGGACCGTTTGTTATTAATTCATTAATCAGATTCTATAATGGATTTGTTGCTTTACCATTCGAAGCTAAGAAGAATATCTTAGACATCTATCTACCGTTATGTGAAGATTAATTTGTGAGCTAGCAATAAAAAAGCAATATGAGTTGTGAAAACTCATATGATTATTCTATTTTTTCTCTTCTGCTTTGTCGACGGAGTAAGAATTGCATCAAGCCTAATGTTGATACAATAATTATTACAAATGCTAACCAGGGGACTCCTGCTGCGGATGTAGTATTTGTATGGGTTGTAATTATCTCAGTTCCGTTGTTTGTGTAAGTAAAAGTTGAAATTAAATATGGCCACCAGTCAGTCATTGAGGGGGCATAAATAGAGGTAAATATTAATGTCCAGAACATGGTGAATAACGCAAGATAAGGAAAGAATCCGCTGAGAAGTATTCCTTTAATACTCCATTCAAGTTTGAACAAGAAAAATCCACCAGCAGTTATAGCAGCATACAAACCAAGCATTAAAATCAACCACCAGCCTGTTTGTGCTCCGGCAAAACCAAGAGTAATACCTGCTATACATCCAGATAGAATTTTTATCCAATATAATCTTTGATCGTTTTCCATATCATCTAAAGCTTTTTTTCTACGTTGGAACCAATTCATATCTTCTTCTGGCATTTCTTCCTTTTCTTCGGGAACGAAATCCTCGGGGAGCTCGTATTGATCATAATCTATGTCATCAGCTTCTTTCGGTGGTTTGTCCTCTAAGTCTCCTTCGTAGCTATCTTCGTACTCACTTAAATCTACTTCTTCCTTCTTTTTTGTAACTTCCTTTTTAGACTTTGAGGAACCTTTTTGTTTTGGTTTCTTTTTTGACATAATTGGTAACTCCGATGAAAGCTTCAATGAGCAATTTTGACATAAATGCGATAATCAATGAACTTACACAGCGATTTAGTAAAAGCGAACTTAAAAACATTTTTGAACTTAATGATAAGTTCTTTTTTAGATTCCGCACTAAAACTGAAGGCACGCAATTATTGGTTATAGAACCTGGGAAAAGGATTCATGTCACCAAATTTAAACGAGATTTTCCTCCTTCTCCTTCTGGTTTGTGTAAAGCATTTAGGATACACATTAAGGGTAAATGGTTGAAATCTATTTATCAATATGATTTTGATCGTATTTGTGTACTCGAATTTGAAGCGCATGAAAAAGTGTATACACTTATCGTAGAGCTATTTGGCAAAGGAAATTTAATTCTAATTAGTCCTCAAGACAGAATTTTGGTTGCGAAGAATTACAAGAAAATGAGAGATAGAGATATTCACCCCGGGATTGAATTTAAATTCCCTCCAAGTACAGGAAGAAACTTTATCGAAGCAGACCTTGATTGGGCTAGAGAAAAGCTACTCGAGAGAGGAGAGAAAGGCATTATTTCTTTGATATCAAAAACCATGAATATCAACAAAATTTTCGCTCAAGAGATTTGTTTAAGAATGGCCATTGATCCCAAGTTAAAATCAGAAGATATAACTGATGAGATTATTGATAGTGTCATTTCAGGTGTGAAGAAATTACGTAAAGATGCAAAAAGCTCCATGCTAAATCCTATCCTATACCGGGATTCAAAAACAAATGAAGTTGTTGAAATATCATCTTTTCCAATGAAAGTTTATGATGAGTATGAAAAAGAAAAACACGAATCATTTTCTGAAGCTTTAGACTTACATTTCAGCACACTTGACTCAGACAAAGTCTCTTCTGTAGAATATAGAGTAGAAGAGAAGAAAATAGAACAACTAGAAAAGGTTAGGCAAAAGCAAGTAGACCATCTCAAAACTCTCTTAGAACAAGTTGAGAAAGAAAAGGACAAAGGTAATCGAATTTATCTTTATCTTGCAGAGATTGATGAATTACTCCTAACTATTACAAATGCTCGGAGGAAAAACATTTCTTGGAAAGACATAAAAGAGAAATTGGATGACGCAAAAGAGCGACAAGTAAAAGGAGCTCGTCTTCTCGGTAAGATTAAAGAGAAGAGTAAAACTCTCATTGTGGAACTTGACGGTGTTGATGTTGAGTTAGATTTCTTGAAAACAGCTTCTGATAATGCAAATGACTTGTATAAAAGAGCGAAGAAAGCAGAAGGCAAAGCGCCAGGCACCCAGAAGAAAATTAATGAGTTTTCAGAAAAAATCAGAAAACTAGAATTAGGGATCGAAGAATTAGCACTAAAAGAGAAAATACTGATTGAAAAACGAAAAAGAGAATGGTTTGAAAAATTCCATTGGTTTAAATCATCAGATGGTTTCTTAGTTCTTGCTGGAAAAGATATGAGAACAAATAATGAACTCGTCAAAAAGTATCTCGAGAAAGATGATCTTTTCTTACATGCAGAAATACATGGAGCAGCAGCTGTTATTATAAAAAGCGAGGGAAAACCAATACCGGAATCCACAATTAATGAAGCAGCGATTTTTTCTGTAAATTATTCCAAAGCATGGAAAGATCGAGTAAGTGCTGAGGATACTTATTGGGTTACTTCGGACCAAGTAACTTTTTCCGCCCCCACAGGTGAATATTTAGCAAAAGGCAGTTTCATAATAAAAGGAAAGAAAAATTCAATTCGGAACGTTCCTTTAGAAATTGCTGTTTATCCGGTAATTGAAGAAAAATGGTCCTACATGATAAGTGGTCCTTTATCAGCAATCCAAGCAATTGAAGGGATTGATACTTCTAAAATTGTTAGTGTTATCCCTGGTGATACTGCAAAAAGTAAAATTGCAAAAATAATTGTTTCAAAAATCCTTGTAGGTTTGGATGAAAAAGACACTGCTAAAATAAATGCAACGGCACTAAATGAACTAATATCAATCTTACCAGGCGATTGTTACATTAAAAAATAACTAATTTCTTCTTAAATAAAATTAGAAAGAAGAATTTCGGAAGTATTTCCAATTGTTTTTGCTTCCGATTTTAGTTTTTTATGAAGCAGTAAGTAAATTGTTTCTTGTTATTCGTCACAAAATTGTAGGATAAGCCTCTATTGAATATCAATATTGGTACTATCATATCCTTCTTTTAATAGCAAATCCTTGATTCGATGACGATGATCTCCCTGTAATTCAATAACCCCATCTTTGGCGGTTCCACCACAGGCACACTTATTTTTTAACTTGGTAGTTAAAGAACTAAGGTCAACTTCTTTGGGATTTATACCCATAATCAAAGTTACTTCTCTTCCCCACTTGCGCGTATCTATACGCACTTTTATTCTCTGTTCTTCCTTGGCTATGGCTTGACACATACATAGCTCTTCTGGAAGTCCACATTTTGGACAGGTTCCTGGCATAGTATTTATTCCTTTTAATTTTTACCTCACTAATTTTCAGTAAATTAATTGTTTATGTATGATTGCTTTATAAATAGTTTTTTACAAAACATAGCTATTTCTTTGCTTTTTCCTCATATAAACATATGTTTTTACTAGGTACAAAAGCATCTTTGAATATAAAAAAAACAGTTTTTTCCATCATTTTATCATTCTATTGTTGTATAAAAAAAAAGAAATTTGGATATCTCAGGGATCGTCGTTAATATCTTCCTGAGTCTCCACGTCGATAATGTCTTCTTGAGCCTGCTTTTTGAACCAACTCTTAATTCCTACTATCATTTGTGAACTTGAACTTGCTATCCCAAAAACTGCGGCAAGTAAAATAGTACCAATGCATAGTAAGAATAAAATTGCTAAACCTGCAGAAATCCATATGGGAGAAAATACCCAATACCATTTCCAATCAATAACATGGGTTAATCTTAATATAAGGAAAATAATCCAAGTAATTGTGATTAAACCCATTCCACCACCGGAACCGCTGCGTCTTTTATCGTCTGCCATTTTAACCACATTATTTCTAATTATTTAAGCATATATAGTTTCTCTATTAGAAATTATCATTTTCTTACTGTTTTCCATATAAACACATATTTTACTAAGAAAAAAAATGTAATCAAATATTAGAAAAAATCATCTCTTTTAATGAAATTTCTTCCATGTTGTTCATTCATAATTTAGAAATGGAAAACTCTTTGAACTGCTTCATCAAAATCCTTTGACTGTGGTTTTCCTTCCCATATTATTCTTCGATCCATACAGACAGCTCGGTTACAGTATTCTCGAATAATTGCTAGATTATGACTAACCAAGACAATTGTAATTTCTGTTTCTTTGTATATCTTTGCTAATAATTCTGCAATTTCTTTCGCTATCTTGAAATCGAGTGCACTGAAAGGTTCATCAATTAGCAAAATTTCTGGCTTATTTACTAATGCACGAGCGATTTTCACTTTTTGCTGCTGACCACCACTTAAATGGCCAATGGGACGCTCTGATAGATTCGTCATACCAACAGTTTCGAGAGAATCAAATATCCGTTGATTATCTTCCTTAGATAAACCTCTGAAAAATCCTTTCTGAGCATATAGACCCATACCCACAACATCTTTCACCAAAGCTGGAAAGTTTCTATCAATTGTTTCTATTTGAGGTAAATAACTGATCCTATTTTGTATTTCTCTTATTTCGCTCTTCAATGCATCTTTATTAAAGAGGCGTATGTTTCCTTGGAATGGTTTTACAGCACCAACTAAAGATTTCAATAATGTGCTTTTACCGGATCCATTTGGACCACAGATGCCAAGGAAGTCATGACGGTAAACATCTAAATTAATATCGAAAACTGCAACATTAGTTTGATAAGCTACAGCAAGATCCTTAACACATATGAGAATATTACTATCCTCATCCATATGGCAATCATTATCAACTGCTTGTTTCGACATCTTATTGTCCCTCCTCCTTCTCATGTTCGTGAATCGTGGGTTCACGTTCAGGTAAATGGTCTATGCTTATTCCTACTCTATCATAATCATGAACATGAGGAATATCTTCAAATTTGCATTCAGGATTTTGACAATGACCTGTATCATCAAAGTGATCCTTACAGAATGGACATTCAGTGATACTTTTCTTTAGCGACCTGCGTTTCGGAGAAAAGATGAATGAAATTAAGAAAATTACTGTGATTGTTATAGCTATAGATGCTGCAGATGCAAGATCCAACATATAAGACATAAATAATCCAATCACGGCTGAGGAAACTCCAAAGATGACTGATAACAGAATCATTCGATTAAGACGATGCGTCCATTGATAAGCTGCTGCTGCAGGAGTAATTATCATAGCAAAAACTAAGATAGCTCCAATTGCTTTTAATGAAACGGCAATAGTAATTGAAACCAAGATTAAGAATAGATAGCTCAAGAAATTAACTGGTATCCCTGAAATCTTCGCTAATTCAGAATCAAATGTTATAAAATACAGTTCCTTCTTAATTAGAAAAATTAGCATAACAACTAATGCTGAAAAGATTACAAGTAAAATAAAATCCTCTCTATCTACTGTCAGTAAATTGCCAAAAAGGACTGATTTAATATCTGATGTATATTCTCGTTTTAATCCTATAAGTAATGCCGCAAGTGCAACAAAAAAGGAAAAAACAACACCGATGATTACTTCATCTTTCATAAGACGTTTCTGGTTTACGTAACCTATAGTAACAGCTGAAATAATTGAAAAAGCCATTATTATCATTGTGGGCTGCACATCTAATAAAATTGCAAGAGCTGCTCCTGCAAAAGAAGAATGAGCAATGGCTTGTCCAAGAAAAACCATACCACGAAGCAAAACAAAGACACCTATAATTGAACAAATTATACCGATAACTACTCCTGCAATTAAAGCATATTGCATAAACGGATACTGAAATGCTTGAAAGAATTCTGCTAATTTTGACATTATTTTATCCTTCTATTTTTACTTCACTTTTATCTTTATGAGGGTTTTTTACTTCGAACTATGAAAACTGTAATCAATGTTCCAATAAAGCTTGCTGCACCAAAACCTACTAACGTCCACCAATACCAATTGAGATTCGCAGCAGCAGGTTCATAGGGATTTCGTAATGCCTCGAGATTAAAGAGCATCATATCAACGTAACTTTCAATAAGAGAACCATTTATTACAACAAAACCATTCTCATCAATTATTCCTAATAAAGGAGTTAATTCAGTGATAAGAATTCCAGTATCTCGAGCAATTTCAATAATTTCTTCTTCTTCTAACTGTGGTTGATTTATGATCATTGAAGCGTTTTCAGCTACTATAGCTTGAATCACTTCAGCGATATGTTCTGCAGATGGCTCTTCCCCCTCATGCTCTTCTATCGTAGCAACTCTTTCGACTCCTAGTAAATCAAATAAATACATAAAAGCTGGATGATGCACAACTACCTTTAAACCTGAAAACTCTGTTGCTGCAATACTTATATCAGCAAGAAGATTATCAAGCTCATCAAAATAATCATCTCGATTACTAACGTAATTAGCATTATTACTTGGATCTAAACCAGCAATTTCATCATAAATATTACCTACAAAGATTTTAGCAATATTTGGATCTAACCAAACATGAGGATTATCGTCATCAATTAATGGATCGAATCGCATCATTGAGCTATTAACGAGAGTAAGAACAGGAACAAATGGATTTGCCAGAAGTACTGCATCAACCCAAGGTTCAAGACCTTCTAATCCAAATCTAATGAATAAGTCAGCAGAAGCAACAAGCTCTATTTCACTGGGAGTTGGTTCGTAGATATGTGGATTTTCAGTACCAGTAACGATACTTGGTACACTGAATAATCCTTCGCCTATCTGTGAAGCAAAATCAGCAACAATGGAAAGAGAAGCAACAACATTTAGTGGTCCATTTGCTTTTACAGTTGTAGATGTACTAAATACTGTGACTAGTGTTCCACATAATAAAAGTAAGGTGAAACTTGCCAAGATCCTTCCTGTTATTTTTGCCATCGGAATCATTTTTACGAGTTTATGTTATAATTACAATTCATTCTAAATTTAACTTTTTCTTAGAAAAGAAAAATAGAAATAAAGAAAAGAAAATAGTTTGATCAACTATTTTCAATAATTTTGAATGCTTTATGTAGGATTTTTCTTTGAGCAGGAAAGCCAATTCTTTTTATTGCTTCATCTTTAGTGAACCATTGACCTTTATCGAAATTGTTCTCTTCCACGCAAATATCTTCATTCCCTTCTTCATCCTTATATAAAAAGAAATGAACTTCTTTCGTTAGTTTTTCTTTCTGCTTGGTTCTAAACCAATAGTTCGTTTTGTCTATCTTTTGCACCAATTTTATACTATGCAATCCTGTTTCCTCTATGACTTCCCGAAGTGAAGTGTCTTCTAAAGACTCTCCTTCCTCTATCCTGCCTTTTGGTAAAATCCATTTGTGAGTATTTTGATCCCTGATCAGCGCAACCCTAACTATCTTGTCTGTACATTCTCTGTAAACAACTCCGCCTGCCGAGACTTGATCTATATCATCCGATATCCCATCAACATGTATACGGTTGTGCTTTTTTGAGTTTATGTTTGTCGTTTCCAATACACATCCCTTTTTCAACTGGTTTGATGTGTTAATAAGCTATTTTCTCGCCGAGACCTTATTTAATAAGACTTCAATTCATTTTTGTCTTATATTTCTAGCTTAAACTGAACCGTTTTTTGTTTGTTATTTTAAAGGTTTATCCATTTATGCACAATATCTGGACGACCTTTTATTTCTATGTAATATAGACATAATTGAATTATAAAGTTCTTTTGCTAGTCTAGTAAAGATAATTTATCGATTATGCTTTCTAGTGCGAATATTAAAGAAAGATATCAAATACTAATTAATATCACAAAAAGGTAAGAAATCAAGGTTAATTTGTTGATAATAACTTTTAAATGAAAAGTTCGACCATTCTAACTAGTAAATTCGGAGAAAGTTATCATGAAATTCAAGAAAATAGTTTCCACTTGGTTGCATTCCAGTAACCTAGAAAAAACAAAAGAATTTATGGAAAATTTAGGTCTCTCAACACCAGCTGAAACTGAAAATCTAGTTATCTTTACTTATCCCGAAGGGGGACCAAATACTGCATATTATCTTTATCCTGAACCATTAAATGATGGTGCTCCACTAAGAAAAGGCGGAGTTTTCTCTATAGAAGTGGATAACATTGCTACAATGCTGCAAAAATGCAAGGATGCAGGTATTTGCAAACCTGAAACTGAAATATTTGCACAGGAGAACTTCATATCCTTCTTATTAGAAGACCCCGACGGAAATTTATTCGAATTAATTCAACAAAAAGAATAGCTCATCTAGAAGCAATCAAAGAGTCTGTGGTTGATAAGGAAGTGTCTAATAATGATAAAACGTATATTGTCTTTCTCAAAGAAAGATTCGAAATTGCACGAACTCGATATTGAATCAGCTGTAAAAGAAAATTTAGGCACTCTCTGGATAGATTTAATTGAACCAACTATAGAGGAATTAAACACTCTTCAAAAAATCTTTAATTTTCATTCTTTAACGATTGAAGATTGTATGGAAGCAAATCAAAGACCGAAGATTGAAGAGTATCCGGGATATATGTTCATTATACTAGTTGGTGTTAGGGAGGTTCTTGATCAAGATGAACTTGAACCTTATCAATTCGCTATGTATTTGGGCGAGAATTTCATTATTACTGTGAGAGAAAAGCGTGGTGGCATTAGTCTTAAAGCAGTTCACAATAGAATTTTGTTAAAGAACAATCGCATCCTCAGTCACAAAGCAGGCTTTCTTAGTTATGTTATCACAGATACTTTCATAGACGGCTATCTTGATAGCTTGGAAGAAATTGAGGATAAAATTGAAGAAATCGAAGAGGTAGTTGTTCATAAACCTGAACGTGAAGTTCTGGACGAAACCTTTGATCTCCGAACTAATATTTTGATTATTTTGAAAGCAATTCGTCCACATAGAATAGTTTTGCGCGAGTTAGCAATTGATGGGTCAACTTTGATTAGCGATGTTGCACAGACATATTACACTGATGTCTATGACCACATTCTAGAAGCAAACGACACTTGCTCCACTTTAAGGGACAGATTAAGCAGTATCGTTGATATTTACTTATCCTCAGCATCAAACAAAATGAATGATACAATGAGATTAATTGCAGTCCTAACAGCAGTGATTACCGTACCAAATCTAATTGCCTCATTTGGAGGTATTAACTTCGTAGAATTTGCCGACAAAGGATGGGAAATTATTAGGTCTTGGCCCTTCTGGACTTTTATAGGAACAATCTTGATAACAACTGTACTAATAATTTTCATCTTTAGAAAAATGAAATTATAAAACGAATTAGAACAAAGATTGGTGCTTGAAGTAAGTTTCAAAGAGCTCAGCATATTGTCCTTTCTTCTTCAAAAGCTGATCATGGCTTCCCATTTCTACAATTTTACCATGCTCGATCATAACAATTTTATCAGCATTTTTAATTGTGGAAAGTCGATGAGCAATAATTATAGAAGTTCTACCTTTCATGATCATCTCAAGAGCATCTTGAATCATGGCTTCAGTGTACGCATCAACGCTGGCTGTGGCCTCATCAAGGATTAAAATTTTAGGATCAGCAAGTAATGCTCGAGCGAAAGTAACTAATTGTCTTTGTCCTGTGGACAATCTTTTGCCGCGTTCTAAAACATCAGTTTCAAAACCATCAGGGAAATCTTCGATAAATTCAGTTGCTTGGACTGCTTTTGCAGCACGATGAACTTCTTCATCTGTAGGATCATCCCATATCCGACCAAATTTTATGTTATCCTTTATAGAACCTGCGAATAAGAAACTGTCTTGCAAGACTAATGCTACTTTTTGTCTGTACCATTCAATGTGAAGATTTCGAATATCTTCTCCGTCAATGAGGATTTCTCCCCCTTTGATTTCATAGAATCGTGAGAGTAGAGACGCCAAAGTTGTTTTTCCTGCCCCAGTTTCCCCTACAATTGCTATCGTTTCCCCTGACTCAATTTTTAATGAGAACTTCTCAAATACTTTTTCCCCTTCATTATACCAGAAATCCATATTTTTGAATTCGATTTTTCCTCTAAATTCAGGAAGTATAATTGGTTCTTCTGCTTGCTGTACTTCTGACTCTATAGACATTAATCCGAAAATTCTCTCCATAGCTGCAAGACCAGCTTGGTATTGTGAATAGAAATTAGCAACTTGTGTTAATGGGAAGAAGAATCTCCATAGATAGATGGTAAAACTGTACAAAAGACCTGGTGTG
>JAHLVZ010000011.1 GCA_019058165.1 Candidatus Heimdallarchaeota archaeon | reverse complement strand
TCTAAGTCATTGGTGCTGAAACGCATCAACCCATCGAAAAAAGGGGTAGAAAAACAAACTACTACCCTTCAAGAACGGTCTGTGAGGGATGAAAACCATCCGCTAACCACAGAAAAAAACCACTTGCGAGGGGATAACTAAAAAAAGTATTTATTTAATAAAACAAAAATCTAAAAGTTTAGTGAGTTGTTAAAACTTGGTTCGCATTAAAAATCCCGACGAAATTCGCGACATGGTTAAGAATCATCCTATGGATCTCCGTCGTGTCTTCAGCATTGCTGCTCATATTGATCATGGTAAGACTACTACTAGCGATTATCTTCTTCGAAGGGCTGGTCTTATGTCTGATGCTGATGCCGGTCAAAAGCTTATGACTGACTCTGACGAGGAAGAGCAGGAGCGTGGTATTACTATTTTTACCAGCGTTGTTCTTCTCAGTTATGAACTTGATGATAAAAGTTACTTGTTCGAGATTAATGATACTCCTGGTCATATTTCCTTTACTGGTGAAGTTAGTCGTGCTCTTCGTGGTAGTGATGGTGCTATTATTTTAGTTGATGCTCTTGAGGGTTTGATGACCCAAACGATCACCAATATTCAATTAGCTGTTGGCTCTGAAATGTGCAAGCCTGTTTTGTTCATTAACAAGGTTGATCGTTTAATTAGCGAGTTAAAACTTGCTCCTGACAAGGTTTTCGAGCGTATTGACACTATTATTTCTCAAGTCAATCAACAAATCTTGAAATTCGCTCCTAAAGAGTTTGCCAAGGCTTGGCAAGTTAGCTTTGCCAAGAACAGCGTTGCTGTTGGCTCTGCTAAGGATGGTTGGGCTTTCACTTTGGAAATTCTTAAAGCAGCTGGTCATAAAGATCCAAGCATCGTTTTCCAAAAGTACGCTGAGGACGATAAGGAATGGCTTCGTGAAAATCTTCATCTTGAAGACTCTCTCTTACGAATGGTTATTCAGCATTTACCAAATCCTGCTGAAGCTCAAAAGTACAAAATTAAACACATTTGGGGTGGTGATCTTGAATCTGAGCAAGGGAAAGCACTTGTTAATTGTGACCGTGATGGTCCTCTTCTAGGTATGATTACAAAAGTCTTCATTGATCCTAAGAGTAAACGTCCAACTTTAATTGGTCGTGTTTTCTCAGGAACGATTAGAGCAGGTCAAGAACTTGAATTGATAAGCCAAAGGAAGAAAGTACCTGTCAAACGTCTTGGAGTTATGCAAATTACTGATATCCTTGATGTTGATGAGATACCAGCAGGCAATCTCTTTGCCGTTTTCGGTTTTATTGCTCCTAGTGGAGAATCCTTCAGAGAACCAGGCTCAAAGGCAACTGGATTTGAAGAGATATCTTACGCTGCTGAACCGGTAGTTAGTCGTGCAATAGAAGCAATTGATCCTCAAGATATTGCTAAGCTCGGCGAAGTTGTTAGTAAGTGGATTATGGCTGATCCAACCGCTACTTTCCGACATGACAAAGAAAGCAACAAGTATATTCTTTCAGGGATTGATCCTCTGCAAATTGAAATTCTCACTAAGAGAATTCACGAGCAAGTAGAAATCCGCTTGTTTGAGCCAATTATTGTTTATCGTGAACGAATTAGTCGAGCTGGAGCTGAAGTCCATACAAAATCTCCAAATGGTCACAATCGTTTGAAACTTTTCATTGAACCTCTTGATGACAAAGCTGTAGAACTTATCAGAAAAGGTGAAGTAAACATGAATCTGACTGATAGGGTACGAGCTGGTATTCTTCGTGATAAAGCAGGTTGGAATGCAAAATTTGCTCGTAAGATCTGGGACATTGAAGGAAATAATATGCTCATTGATTCCAGTTCTGGTGTTCAACGAATGGATCGAATCAAGCAATACGTCACGCAAATCTTCAAGGACTTTACTTATTCTGCTGCAGTTGCTAAAGAACCCACACTTGGATTAAAAGTAGTTATTACAGATGCTACCATTCATACTGATCCTGCTCATACTGGTTTCTCAGAAGTATTAGGTATGACTGTTTCTGCATTAAACATTTCATTCCTAACTGCAGATCCACACATCTTTGAACCTATGTTACGAGTAGATATTAAAACTCCAAAAGATTTCATGGGTGCAGTTATGGGTCTTCTCAGTCAACATCGTGGACGCGTTGAAGAAACTCTCGATGAAGTAGAACAAGTTAGAATTAAAGGTGTTCTACCAACAGCAGAAACCCTTGGCGATTTTGCAGATAAATTACGAAGTGCAACATCTGGTCGCAGCTTCTGGGGATATCAATTCGAGGCATTCGAACCTTTACCAAAAACACTTGAAATTGAAGTAATTCAAGAAATTCGTAAACGCAAAGGTTTGCCAGAAGAGATACCAACTCCAGAGAACTGGAGCAGATTTATGTATAGGAGACAATAAAAACAACATGAGAGTATTTACTCTCACTTTTTTCTTTTATTTTTCTTTATTTCAAGCTTCTCCATAGATAGTGAGATGCATAGGATCTGTATGGTTTCCATCGTTTAGCAAATTCTTCTAGTTCTTTTGGTTTTGGAAGCTCATCTAATTTATAGTGTAATTGAATAGCTTTTCTGAGACCAAGGTCATCTGGTGCGAATACATCTTCCCGAGCGAGTGTAAACATCAAAAACATTTGAGCAGTCCAAGGACCAATCCCCTTAGCTTTGATTAGGTCAGCAATTATATCCTCATCAGTCATTTGTTCAAAACTATCCGGTTTAATTGTACCATCAAGGAATTTTTCTGAAAGACTGTAAAGATAACCCCGTTTTTGTCTTGAGATTCCAGCAGATAATAACTCATCTTCCGTTAATTTTAGTAAGAACTCAGGTGTTATTATTTCATTGGGGAATAGTGCTTTGAATCTTTGAAAAATAGTTGCAGCAGCTTTTCCAGTGATTTGTTGGTGAATCATCTGTTCTACCAGAGACTCAAAGTAATTAGAATTTTTAGTGAGTTTAACTTCTCCTACTTTTTCTATAATAGATTTCATTACCTTGTCTTTTTTAAGAAAGAGAATTGCTTGTTTCATTTGTAGAAATATGAAGTGTCAGAATTAAAAAAATTGTTAAAAAAAATAGAAAGGGAAGCATTAATGCTTCCTTATTTTTTCCTTTTCCTGTAGACGACTAAACTTAAACCAGATAGCCCCAAAACAAATAGTGCAATAATTGACAAGAATGGAAATCCGGTGACATATGCCTGATAGTAAGGATCATCATCTATTATTGCTTCTTCTCCATAATATAGTTGAAATTCCCCATCACGAACAACTCTAACTGCCCAAAGATAATATTCCCCGCGACCGAGTTCTAGTGCATTTGCAGGAGAGATAACTCCTAATCTGCTCCAATTTACATCAAAAACATATATTTTGAGAACTAATGCTGAATAGTATCTTACAATTACTGAAAGGTTACCTTCTTCTGGTTCTGATAATGTTACTTTCAGCAAAACATCATTACTGTATTCATCGAGATACCAGGATGTATATTCAAAGTTATCTTGAAAACTGATTCTGGCATAATTCCATTTCACTTTTATTGTTGAATTTGTTGTGTTTCCATGAAATACAATAGAGAAGAGGTTTTCAGAATCTAATGCTGTTACTTTGTAAATCGTTGAATTATCTTCATGTAATTGCAGTTCAAAGGCAAAATTCAGATTATGATCAAAACTAATCTCCACTTCTTCTGATGTTTCTATCCATAGAAAACCTGTTTGTACACTATCTATATCAAAATAAATTCGACGTGTAGAATTATCTTCTAGAAAACCAAATTCTAAAGTTTCACCGAAATATTTTGGTACAGTAATTATTGTTAAATTATAAATCTCTGTCTTCCCTAGATTTCCACAGGTATCTGTTGCAATTACATAGAATGAAAATAATTGCTCTCCAACTAAGTTTGAGAATGTTTTGATATATGTATCACCAATTTTAGTTGTTAGAATAACTAGATTCCACAATGGATCCGGATTGCTTTCTAGATCATCTTCTGTCCAAACAATCTGCGTCATTTCTATATCCGATAAATCCTTAGGAATAGCACTAATCTCTAGAAAATAAGTTGCATCGCTCTCTTCGATTATTAATGTAGATACCGAAATTGATGGAGGAGCCAAATCTACAATAAGATACATTGAATCTTGGAATGAGTGTTCGATATCTCCACTAGGATCATTTTCCGTCCATGATACTAAAACTTGGAAATCAACAAAAAATTCTCGAGTTAATGACAAAGTCATATCTTCAATTATATCTGGAAGATTCATTGGATCTGATCCACTGTTGAGTTCTGCCAAATCAACTACTTCCCCACCAGTTTCTTCTGCAATATATGTAAATTGATCAATAGTAGTAATACTTGCACCTTCTGTATAAATTGAATTGATTTGCACACTCATAGCATTAAGTGTAGAAACGATTGTAAGCAAAGAACCTTCATTGATATATATTCCAGAATCACAATCTTCATCTCCCACAATAATTATTAATTTGGAGGCTTCCTCACGCCAATCCCATGTGCTAGCTAAATACAAAGCATCACCCCAAGGCTCATGCCCACCGTTAGCTGATAATTCACTTATGAAATTGTTAACAGAATTATAATTTTCAGTGAATTCAATATAATTTCTCGAATCCTCAGTAGGATATTCATTATATTTAGCCCAACCATATACAATCATACCAATTCTAAGTGAACTAATGGTTTGAGTAAGACGATTAGTTAAAGCTAAAAACTCAAACTTTACTTGTTCAATTTCACTGCCCATTGAACCACTGGAATCAAAACAGATGCACAAATCAACTACATTTGGAGGGATTTGTGAATTTAATAAAGTTTCATTTAAAGAAACTTCAATATTGAAATCTGTTGATACACCAGGATTTAATAAAGCAAATTCTTGGTGAGAATCATAAGTAGAGGTAAACTCAGCAAATTCACCATCTAAACTAAAATCTACTGCAATATCACTTGCAGAATTAATCCCATTATTACTCATAGAGAGAGTACCAAGTACTCCACCATTTACACCAATAGTAGTTTTATTTGTAGTAAGTAATACGTTAAAATCATCAAAACTATCAGTGGAAAAGTCAACCTCAGAATAATTGTCAGTAATTTCACTATCAACGAAATTTAGACAAAAACTAGAAAAAAATAAAACAATCATCAAAACAGTAATCAAATCTTTTTTTTGCATTTTTCTTTCATCCACCCAACTTAATGGTTTTGCCATCCATACCGCTTAGGTATAAACAACAAATATACTATAGAGAAGAAATTACTTAAGCAAAGTCGAACAAGAGTTCAGAAACAGTTTTGCAACAATTTAGAGAGAGTTTTGATGATAAATAGCAGTAAATCTGAAAGAAGTAAAAAATAAATAAGAAAAAGGGAGTAAGAATGTGTTTTATTACATTGGTTCAAAATCTTCTTTACCTGCTCCACAAATGGGACAAACCCAGTCGGATGGTAGGTCTTCAAAGGCAGTTCCTGGTGGTATGTTACTATCAGGATCACCTTTGTCAGGATCATACTCATATCCACAAACAGTGCATTCATATTTTTTCATTCTAACTGTTTCTCCTATCAATTATTCCTACTGATTTTCGGAATAATTTGGTTGATTTGACCTTCTTAGACCATCTATAAAAAAGTAGTGCTTCATCAATTAATGACTTGAATTTTTATAGGTTCTTTTTTTCTCGTGATTTTTCGTCGGTCATTTATAGCTTTTAATATAAAATTCTGGAGTGTTTTATTGAGTAAGTCTAAATTTGATGAAATCCCGGAGTTAATGAGCTTGAAGATCTGTATGATCACCGATACCTACCATCCTAGTTTCGATGGCATTGTTCGTTACTTAGATTACTTGATTCCGGAACTCATCAAAAAGGGTCATGAAGTCACTCTTGTTTGTCCTCACTTTCGTGGTGAGAAACACATTTCCTCTCCTCAACCTGGTTTTAATATCATTCGTACTTGGACTACTCGATTCAAAATCAATGTCTATTATTTTGCCATCCCTGATTGGCGTTTAGTCCGCGCCATTCGAAAATCAGACATTGTCATTCTCCACTCCCTAATGCCTTTAGGAACTTTTGGTGGACTGCTTGCTAAGGCTTTTCGCAAAAAGGTTGGGCTATTTTGCCATCATGACGAAAGAGTAATTCTTCAAGACATTATTCATCTTCCTAAGTTTCTTGTTCGCTTTCTCTTCTGGTTGATAAGAAAATACTACACGAAAATTGTGAATGTTTTCTTCTGTGCTACGGAGCGTTTTCGTCGTAAGCTTATTTGGTTTGATGCTCCTGAAGATAAGATCTTTCGAGCTCCCTTTGCCATTGATAAGAAATCTTTTCATCCCAAACCGGAAACTAATCTACGAAAACGACACAAACTCCCAAAGAACGCTGTTATTTGTAGTTACCTGGGTCGTTTATCTGTAGAGAAGAATGTAGATAATATTATCAAAGCAATGGATGCTGCTATGGATGAAATACCCAACCTATTTAGCATGATTGTTGGAGGAGGACCTGATAAGGAGAAATTCCTCAATCAACGACGTAGAAACGAAGAGAGATTCATCTTTACTGGTTTTATTCCTGAAGATGAGCTTCAAAGCCACTATGCTACTAGTGATATATTTGTAACCCCAACACTTAATGAAAGCAGTTGCTTTACAGTTTTTGAAGCAATGACATGCCAAGTTCCTATCATTACTTCTGAAAAAGATCATGATCCTGACATTATTCACAAGGATAATGCTTTACTCATCTCTGATGTTCTTGATCCTAATGAAATTAAAGAGAACATTCTACTCCTTGCAAAAAATGAGGAACTTCGTCAATCAATTGCAGTTAAAGGTCAAGAGCTTGTAAATAACAGGACTTGGGGGTTCCATGCTGATGTCTTCCTAGGAGGAATTGAAGGAACGCTAGATGAATCAATTAGAAAACCTAGGAAAATTTGGCGAAAATCAAAAGAATCTATCAGTTTTTAGAGCCAGAATTTTTTTTTCATTACTAATATTTAATATTTAGAGGAAATTATTTAAGATTCAAGTATTCCAACTTGAAGTAGCTGGAATTCGGATGAAAATGTTGGGTGTAAATAGAAAATGAAAATCTGTTTTGTCTGTGATTCTTACAAACCTGTCTACGATGGTGTTGTCCGTTATTTTGATTATGTCATCCCAGCACTTGTGAAAGCAGGTCATGAAGTTTCTTTAGTTTGTCCAAAAATCCCGGGAACTGACAATTATGAATATCCTTACGAAGGATTCACAGTAGTTAGATGTTTTAATCCTGGTTTTTATGAACAAGGATATTGGTTTGCACTTCCAGATAAACGAATGTTTAAAGCTATGAAAGAATCTGATTTTGTATTCTTTCATTCAACTGGAACGCTTGGTATTATGGGGAGTATGTTAGCAAAAGCTATGAATAAAAAAACTGGTATGTTTGTCCATCAAGATGAACGGATAATTATGCATAACGTTTTACATACCAGTAGATTCATGTATAATTTTACTATTATTACACTTTCTCAGCTCGTCTATGGATTATTCATTGATACGTTCTATCATGCAACTGAGAGGTTTAAAGGAAAACTCTTGGATTATGGAATCTCAGAAAACAAGATCTTTCATACACCATTTGCTATCAATGATTCCATATTTTATCCTAGGAATCCGAAATATGACATCCGGAAACGACATGGAATACCTGACGATGCAATAGTATCAATTTATGTTGGGAGATTAGCACGAGAGAAAAATGTAGCAAATCTCATTGAAAGTTTGGATAGTGCGATGGATGAGGACCCAAATCTTTACTCATTATTCGTTGGTAAAGGTCCTGATTGGAATCATTACTCAAATTTCCCTTATCGAAACAAAGAAAGAATGATCTTTACTGGTTTTGTTCCTGATGATGAATTACAAAGTCATTATGTTGCAGCTGATTTCTTTACCTCACCATCACTAAACGAATCTTCTTGTTTCACAGTTTTTGAATCAATGTCTTGCCAAATACCTGTTATTACATCTGCTTATCGCCATGATTCGGACATCAATCATAAAGAAAATGCTCTTCTTATTAATGATATTAAAAATCAAGAAGAAATTAAAGATAACATTCTGTTGTTAGCACAAGATGAAAAATTACGAAAGAAAATTGGAAAAGCTGGTAAGAAACTAGTAGACAGCCGAAATTGGGATAACCATGTTCAACGGTTTTTGAAAGGAGTGAGTTACACTCTTAATGAAAAGCCAAGAAACAGAATAAGAGACATATTGAAACCAAAATATCCATATTTGAAAGATAAGAAAAAGAAAAGATAAGATCATACTTTCACTCTGTGATTAAATAGCTTGGTTTACCAAGTAAGAGTTTATACAAATATGATAATCTGGCTCTATTTTCGGAAAACCTATCGAAGAGATCTTCTTTACACATAATCTCTATTGATTTCAGTTTTAAATCCAAATGGGATGGCAAGGCTATTGTTTTTCCTTTAATTGCTAATCGAATCAAGTCTTCTAAATAGTTTGGCTTTTTTGAAAGCAACACTTTCCATCTATTTTTGATTATCGCAGGTCCAAAAACAACATCTTCTCGTCTTGAATATTTATTGAGGAACTCCCATTGAGCATCATTGTTAACAGGTGGTCCATCACTCCATTGCAAGTATGGTGTGTGTTGTTTTTGTGTGAGAATTAAAGTGATAATCTCATTATTACTCACGATAGAATCAACTTTAATTGGCTCTATACGATTTTTATCCAGATATTTGAAGAGACTTTTTTCAAATCTCCTTAATTGTCCCCAAAGAATATCATCAGCTAATTTTGGTTCTTTATGAAAAATCGCACAGATATTTAATGTGGAATCCTTCATCATCTGGAGGTTTTGTTTTGTAATTTCTATTTGCTTCGGAAAGAAGAAATCTTTAGAGGGATTTTTTAGATAATTTTGAGCAGCTGCTATAAAATTAGATAATGTTTGTTCCTTAACTGCAGAAGCAACGTTTCGATTCTCATCTGTTGGATCAATCATTATAAATGTATCATCTTTGAATTTCTTAGTGTCAATGACAAAATCCTTTTGAAAAGCTATTTCAGCGTCTATTAATTGATTAGCATTTTTTAAAACATTGAGAAATTTCCCGTCATTATATATTATCAGTAATTCTACAAGATAACCGGAGAAACCATGAACTTTTATCTCTGCTCCATATGTTTCTGTTCCTTTCATGAATTGCTTTAAGAGGCGAACCTCATCATTAGAGCCAACAGGCAAGCTTTGCTTTATGAATTGTTTGTGTCTCGGAGAACGATCTACCGCACTTCTAATTTCTCTACCAGGTTTAAATTCGTAGCTGGGGAGAATCTCTATTACAATGCCATCTGTTTCAGCATACAAATATGGATGCTTAGCGTGTTTTTTTATCCAATCCAGCTTTATTCCTTTCTTAATTTCTTTCAATAAGTCTTCTGGAGATAAGGCACTATCATAAGGCAAGATAACAAAGATATCAATATCCATGTTTCCCGATATCCAAGTATCTCGAGATAATGAACCTGCTAGTTCTATTTTTGCTTGTATGTTTCCACCTTGAAGTATTTTCTTAATCTTTGATGATATCTCAGCAAATTTACTCTCGAGTATTTCTCTTTCTTCTTTTGTTGGACGAATTTTCTTTAACACATCCAACTGGATTTGCTGATATCTCTCTTCAAGAGTCATTTCTTTAACCTTCTATCTAGAACATTCAATCGGCACTTTTTATTTCAAACAAATCAGTATAAATGGGTCCCTGAGGTGTTCTATCACTTTTCTTTAATTTAAAGGAATTAACTATTATCTTTCCAAATTCTGTTTCTTCATTCTCCTTTAATTTACTTATTAAAGGATTCTTATCCCGTATTCGTTTTACACGACCAATAGTCAAATGCGCTCTAAACGGTCTTTTCTCTTTTTTAAAATTAAATTGTCCACTTAAGCCTTCTATTTTACTTGCAATTGCTGCTAATTCCGTAAAACCATTTGTAACTCCAACATAAATAGCATTAATATAACTAAAATTTGGCAGACAACCTAAACCGTTTAATTCCAAATCGAAACTATTGAATTTAATTTTCTCTGCTGCTGTTTGTATTTCGGGGATCATTTTCTCCTCTACATCACCTAAGAATTTCATCGTGAAATGAAGATTCTCAGGGACAACGAAAGCAATGCGTGTATCTGGTAGAGATAGTTCTGATTGAATCTCTGTTATTTTTTTCTTGATTGCTTCATCTTTAAGATCAACAGCAAAGAAAGCTCGTATTTGCATGAGTGATTACTCCTATTATTCTAAAGCATAACTTACAGTTAATTAATTTTTAGTGAAATATAGAATAACATAGAACAGTTTTTATTCTTGATGCAAAAAGAAAAGCATAATGCTTCCAAATAAAAGTGATGAGTATGTTCAGATTCAAAGTCATTACTAAGAAATATCCAACAGAAAGCTTTCGCAAGATTGCTACCGCCCTAAACGCAATAGTTGAAGGTGAAGTTTTAGAAGAAAAAGTGGGAGAGGAAACTTATCTCTATATTGAAAAAACGAGTTATTCTTCATTAGGGAAGCTTTACGAATTACTTAGACAACAAAGAATTCTAGATGTTGCTCGAAAAACTCTCAGAAATGGAATTGTAGGGCAAGCAACCATTTTTTATGTTAATAAACAAGTTGCTTTTGTAGGGAAAATTAATTTTTGTGATGAAATTGGTGAATCCCCACTAGGACCTATAAGAGTTGAATTAGAACACAAAAATATAGATCATTTAATTGATTGGCTTACACCCTTTACAAAAAGGGGTGTGGAAGTTACATTAGTTAAGAAATTCCCTTAAAACGAATTATCTGAATTTTAGTCATTCTCTAAATCACGACGAGTAAGGTTAATTTCTAAACCGTCATATGCAATGATAGCGTTCGGATATTCTTCTCGAGCCTCTTTTTCGAGGGTATCATCCTCTTTGAATCTTGGTGAGATATGAGTTAGATACAATCGTTTTGCATTAGCTTTTTTGGCTATTCTTGCAGACCATCGAGCTGTGGAGTGTAATCTTTCTTTAGCATTTTTCTCGTGTTCGTCCCCATAAGTTGATTCCATAATTAAGACATCAGCATCTGTTGCAAAAGGAACAAACTCTTCATCTACATAAAGTCCATCAAATGCAATAACAATCTTAAACCCTCTTCTTTTTGGACCTAGAACCATCTCTGGAACAATGACCTTGTTATCTTCAGATAAAACAGATTTTCCTTGCTGTAGCTCTTGCCATTTCTTCCCCTTTTTCACTTTAAGTTTCTTAGCTTCTTCTTTCTTGAATCTTCCAAGTCGATCCTTTTCGATATAAGCATAAGCCATTGTGTAAACTGAGTGCATGACTCTTTTAGAAACAATTCTATAATCCTCATCATCACACACAACACCCTCTTCAATTTCTCGAATTTCTATTGGAAAAGATAAACCATAATTTTCTTTTTTACCCATCATAGAATCAAAGAAATATTTCGTTCCTAACGGACCATAGATTACTATAGGTTTTGTTCGTTCCATTAATCTCATGGTATTTAGAAGTCCAAAGATACCATAAAGATGATCAGCATGCAAATGACTGAAAAGAACTTTTGTAATCTTCTGAAAATTCACATTGAATTTCATCATTTGATATTGAGTTCCTTCCCCACAATCAAAAAGAATTATCTCACCTGTTTCTCTCTGCATTGCTATACTCGAGAGAAACCGATCTTTTTGGGGAACAGAAGCAGAGGTTCCTAGGAATGTGATTTTCAAGGTACTCATTTCTTAACAAAGACTCCTACTCTTCTTGTAAGTGATTTATGAATGTAAATTTTTTCGAAAATGCTTAAATCAAAGTTATGCTCCTTTGCAATATCTTCTAACGGAATTTCATCCAACATTCCGATTGCTAAAACTCCACCTGTAACTAAAGCATTGGATGCTTCAGAAAAGAATTGTTCCAACAAATCCTCAACTTCCTTTCCGTAGGTTGATGTTGCTCGCCCATATGGAGGATCTGTTGCAATAGAAGGAACATTATTTTGAAATGGTAAATTTCTTGCATCACCCACGAAGATATGATATTGGGAATTTGGTTTGTAATGAACAATATTTCGTATCGATCCTTTTACCATTCTTTTATCTATATCCAATCCCACAATATTACAATTCATGAGTGCTCCCTCGAGTATTATTCCTCCTGGACCACAAAATGGATCTAACAGAAAATTCTTTGTGCTAGCTTTTGATAAATTCGCCATCATTCTTGCAAAACGAGGTTCTAAAGTTCCGGGTTTAAAGTAAGGTCTTTTATCAGGTCTTCGTGACACAAAAGAACCTTTTTTTCTAGCATAAATTTCTTCTCCAAATAAAAACTCTTCTTGAGTAAAAAGTAATACAAAAGTGATATCAGGATTTTTCGTATCGACTTCACAAGTTCCAGCCATTTTATCCCATATTTCTTTACCAATAGCTACTTCTAAATCCATAGAATTGAATTCACTATGAGCATTTCCAATTCTATAGACTCTTACAAGAAAACTTTTGTAATTAACCATTATATTCTCAAAATCAATATTTCGTAAAATCTTTTCAGCTAATTTAATGACTTTTTCTTCTGTAACTTCTGCTTTATAGAGAATTCTTACAGAGCGTTTACAATATGCTGCTCGTTCAGCTGCTAAATTGGCTCCTTCTTTTGTGCATTTTAAAACAAGGCACTGATTACTATTCTTTAGAAGTTGATGAGAATAAGATTCACTCTCTAAAACTGATAAAACCTCGTATTTAGGTAGTTCAGGATGTATTCCAGATAGATGGAAAAAATGGGGATAAAGTGTTTTATTTGATTTAGTACTTAAGCCCAAGAATGCACTTTCCATTTTGATTAAATCTTAAGTTCTTTATGTATTAGTGGAGCACATTGAATTTTTGAGTAATTTGAAGGTAAACTATCGGTACTTATAATTTCCTCTGCTCCTGCATTTAGAATTCTTTTATCAGCATCATTAACAGTCATCATATGTGTACTAGCAACAAATACTCGTCCTACATTCATTTCTTTCAATGCTGCTACCGATTTAGCTATTGTTCCACCTGTTCTTATGACTTCATCAGCTATGATAACATCTCTATCTTTGACATTAATTTCATGAGGATATAATTTGGTTTCCCCTGTAACTGGATCTCTTTTCTTCTCAAAGTAATCTGTTTCAGCGTTCAAAATTTTCCCAATAACTGAAACACGTTCTTTCGCTCCGAAATCAGGAGCTAGAACTAATGGATTGTTGAGATTTTTTTCCAAGTAATATTTACCGAAAGATGGCATAGCAGAAATATTATGAAAGAAATCTTCTCTTCCTGTGAGAACTTCAGTATTGTGAATATCAATAACGAATAGTCTTTTTGCTGGTGTAGCTCTTATAATTTTGAAGACATGATAAATACTAACTACTTCTCCTGTTAAAATTCGTCTATCTTTAGTTCCATATGCAAGATAGGGAGTTACTAGAGTTATGTCTTTCGCACCAAATTCTTCAGCAGTATAAGCAAGTTGTAACAAACTAAAGAGATTAGTATCTTGAGGTAGGGAAATTGACTGAACAATAATTGTTTTCTTATCCAAGCTCTCACTCGAGAGTATCATATCTCTTTCACCGTCTGGAAAGAATTTGTCAGATACAGTCACGTGATTAGCATTCAATAAATCTGCAAGTTGCTTCCCAATTATTGGTTGTCCTGGTCCTGAGATTACAGTTGTCATAACTTTCAACCATTTACTTCTCTTCATGTAACGATTTTCAAGATTACATTTAAAATAATCGGATAATTAGTGAAATAGTTTTTTCCTTAATTTTTAGGGATACTTCTGTACAAGATGATTGTTTTTCCTCTTTTTTCAATTAAATTTGACCTTGTTTTATCTGTTAGGACTTTAATATCTAAATCCAGATTATCTGAAAAATAATTACTGAGAAATTTAATCTTAATCAATTCATTTTGATCTAGTTGTTGATCTATGTGTTTTATCACTGAGGGCGTCATCCCATTTTTGCCTATAATTGCTGTTGCTTTCTCAGCTCGAACTATTACTATTTTGTTTTTTAATTTCCTCTTAAGACTCAAACAATTCATCTCCAAGCTTTTGCCTTTGGATAGTATAGCAACGAAATAATACTAATAATAAATATGATTCTTATTTTGAGATATAATCATTAAAAAAAAGGGGTAGAGAATAGGTGGCACCGACAGTTATTACTGATAGGGCTACAATAACAACTGTTGAGAGGGAGGTTTGGTACCACCTATCACTAAGAGGGTCTTTCGATTTAGTGTTTCGGATCAAGGGTCTCTGTTTTGTGTAAACCCGTTCTCTGTTCAGAATGTATTTGAGAACTAGTTTCAACTTTGACATAAAATCCTGCAAGCATAAGTAACGGGCCTGTTAACCAGGTGATAATCGCTAATGAGGGAAAGAGATAGGGGGAAATATTTACGAACGAATCTACTAAGAACATAAACAACCCTAGGATAATAGTAGAGAAGCCAATAGTGAAATAGCCAATTCGTTTCTTTGCTGTTTTATTTGTTAGCGTAAAGTATGTTATTATTAGTAAAATAGCGCCTGAAATAACGAAAACTGCAGGGATGATTTGAACAAACGATTTTCCTAGTAAATTATCTGTAGTTTTGAAACCGCCTAATCCATCAATAACAACCCAGTCGTTAAGTACACCAATTACAATTGAAGTAACTGAGATTAATCCTAATACTACATATAGAATCCAATGCAGTGATTCCGCCCCAAAGTAAATACCAATAGCTGAAAGAAGCAATATTGCTGCACTTAGAATTCCAGTAGCTACACCAAGATCACGAAAAATGTTAGCTGCTGCTAGTGATCTATAAGCCACTGCAAAATTAATTCCGTTAAATAATAACGAAAGTGACCAGGAGATAAAACCCGATGAAAATAATTGATTCAGTCTCTTTTTTGGATTTTTTATGAGGAATAAAACACTAATAATTGCTGATATTATTCCTGCAACAATCCATGCGATAGATGTAAATAAGTTAAATGTTGTGACCAATTTAGCCCACTCAAAAATTGGTCTAGAGTTTAGTATATAAAACACCCTTTCTAAAAAAATTGCAGAAAAAACCCTTGTTTGTATTCAACTTTGCAAAAGATACTTGTCACGAATGATGAATTTCTGTCGTATTTGGGGACTTTAAAAGGTAAAAACGAAATTTCTTCTTAATCTATAACGTAGAGATTCCAGAAAAATGAGCGGCATTATTTGGATTGAAAACGGTGGCTTGTATGTATAAAGATGTCTTATCTACTGAAATTAAAAACACTGATCTAGAAAAAACTAGTTCACTGAAAAACAAAACGAGAAATAATCATGCATTAAAGTTTCGTGAAATTTTGTGTCCTAAAAGCTGTCATGCAATTTCCTCAGAGGAGTGTAAGACTTGTACTTCTAGGCAAGAGCTTCACAGAAAACATGAACTTGGTTTATCACTTGTGACAATAATTTGTATGTGGGATGTAGCGAAATCCACTGTGGAATAAAGAAAATATTGCGAGACATTAAGCACCTCTGTCACAAGTTTAGTATTTTATTTGTGTTTAAAAAGGTCATTAGCAACATATCTGTGATTAATGTTTCTGGGTCGGGTTAGTTATGAAATTCAGCTTGAGTATTCGTACTCTAAAAAAAATCCTAATTGGAACTACTGTTATTAATTATATTATACTAGTTGCGTATGTATTCTTAGTCATCTCTGTTTCTTTTTTTGAAAGTTATGCTGTTTTCTTGCTCTCATTACCTGCTTATGTTTTATCAAAAAGCTGGTTACTGGTTTTGGGATTCTTTGGATTCGAGGGTTGCTTATTACTATATTATTGGTATAAAAATAAAAATACAGTTCAATCTGAAAATCTTGAAGAAACATCACAGATAATTCTTGATGAGGACGTTTTTAATAATGATAGCGAACTTTTCTCTGAGACTGAAAATTCGATTAGTAATATTGCAATTGAGGAAATTGAACGACCAGAGATAGAGGTTGAACATGAAATTGATGGAATGACCACAGTTCAAGCAGCAACAGCACAAGATAATTTTGAATTAATTGAAGCTGAGAAAGAGTTTGATAGACTCTGGGAAGAAGCAATAGACCATGTGAGTTCTGCTTATAAAAAAAAAGCTGGGGAATCACTTAGCGTAAATACAAAAGCGAACGAAAAAAATGAGTCTGCTCAAGAACCAACTGGTGATTCTAGTAGTAGTGATACCAGAAGAAGTATTAGCGATACAAATCATCAATCAAACAAGGTTTCTCGAGCAATAATTACTAAATCCAAGTTAAAGAGCAAAAAGAATGTTGGTAATGTTTCTTTAATTAAAGATCAACATAGGGAATTCTACAATGAAATAGCTTTGAATAATTGGATTTATCAGAAAAATTCTGATCGTGAGAGAGTAGGGTTATTTAAGTTATCTTTGGATGAAACGAGATTCAGAGAAAAAGAATTCAGATACTTAATCGACGCAGGTATTCTACACAAAATGTTAATTCCTTTTCCCTCCGGTTCATTTGTAATTTACTCTTTATATGAAGGAGAAGATAAAAAAATCATCAAAAATTATCTTGCGAAATTATGTAAACGTAATGGTCTAAGTTTCACTCAAAAATCAATTGCTTTTGTGAATTATTCTGATCTTGGTTTAGATAGAAAGAACTGGCGATTTGATTTTCATATCAATAATTCTGTTGTTGGCATTATCTGGTTAAGTAATTTCCTCATTGAAGATGATCAAACTAAAACAATATCACTTGCGTTTCAACAGAAGAAGGAATTAAAAGCATTACTTGCTACAGCACAGATAAATCATTCAAATAGAATTTTGACAGCAATAATCATCACAGATTATAATTATAACAAAAAAATAATCAAGAAACATATTGAAAATATGGGATTTGGGCAAGCAACAATCTTTGCAGTAGGAGAAAAAAGCTTCGAATCTCAAATAATGAAAGAGCTAAAAAATAAAATCTCGGTATAAATTACTTGTTTGGTAATAATGCTGAAAAATCATAGATAATCAAAATGAGAAATAAGAAGAATAAATCTATTCTTCGGTGTCTCTAATTGTTTCAAGAATTGATATAGTCTTCCAAATCAAAGTTCTAGCATGAACTGGGCAATTTGGATCTAGACTAGTTTCTTCTAAAATGCTAGTTGCAACATTTGCTCTAATTGCTGGAGAGGGTTCTTGTTCAACATTCCCTAGCATAGTTAAAGCATCGCTTGCGCTCCTACGAATATTTCTTGGAACGCTTGTATCTTCGCTAATATCTTTCAAGATTCTTAAAGCTAATTCTTCATCTTCGGACACATCATCCACAACCATTCAATCAAATTTGAGAAAACTTGCTAAATTATTTAGAACGTTCAATTCACGCACATATTAACGCTTATTTGAATATTACTATCAATTGAAGAAAATGTTCTGCTTGCTTTTTAATGTTGGGGTTTAGTTTTTTTCAAGCAATTTTAGCTCAAATAAAACAAAAGTTATACAAGTTGAAGCTAAATATGATCGTTTTCCAAGACTAATCTGAGCTGTTGTAATACCATCAACTATTTTTTCTATTTCAGTGGATATATCATGACGACCACCAAAAATGAAGCAGCATGAATTAACGATTTGTAGATTTTCTATTATATCATTAAATGGTTGTCCATTTTCTTGGAGATAGAAAACAGATTCATAATCATTTTTTATTTGGTTGAATAATGACTTGACATCCTTCAAATGCTGCCAACTAAAGAATTGCAAAGATGGGTCAACACAATTATTGGTTTTATCTTGCTGCTTGAGGAATATTTGAAGGGATTCCTTAATCAAAGATGCAACCTCAATTTCATCATATGGCTTTTCCCTTATTGCTAGATTTGTTACTGTCAAAGCAGCAGGATTATTTTTTGTAAACAAAACGATATAATTCACATCAAAATTACTGATTAATGGGAAGGTAGCAAGAATATTTCTAGCGACAACATCTAACTTTGAAGACCCAGGCAAATTTTTTAGAGAAAATGTTACTTGGGGTATTTCTTCTTCTAAAACTAGCAAAAATGTCACTACTTTCTTCTTGTAAGAACTCATAAGTAAAACCTAACAAAATCGATCTTGCTTGTAAAAGAGATGTAGTATGAAATCCCCTGAGAAAAGGGACTAACACACATCTTTCGTACTAATATTATTTCTAAGTTTTTCGAATTTCTTTTGATCGAATTTTCACTTTGCCTTTATGAACTGCACACGAAATACAATAGTACTTTACTCTCCTTTCTCGAGGAATAAAAGTACCTTCTTGTCGCAATTCTCTCGCAAGAGTAGGATCCATGAGGGTTACGTATTTTGTTTCTTTCTTAATTTTGTCAGAAGGAACTAATCTGCCGCAAGAGGAACATTGAGTTTTTCCACTTTTGCCTTTACTTCCTTTTGATCTTCCGCCTGATTTTCTTTTTTTAGTCATTATTTCACGACCGGTTCAAATAACATGTTCCAGCTAATAGTATTTAATATATGTTGAAATCGTTCTGTTACCATATTAAAGATTTACGTTTAACTTGAAAAGAAAAAATAAAGCGTAAATATGCTGTATGGGAAAACTTTTTTCTACTAGTAGATATCTTGAAGAATAGAACTTCGTTACATTAAGAAGTTTGTAGGTTGATTGAAAACATGAACTCGAGTTATTTAGAAAATGAAGATCAGAAAGATGGTTCTAGAGCTTATAAACGATTGAAGAAGAAGACATCTATAGATAATTTATGGATTTATATTCTTAGACTTTTACAAGAAAAGGAAATGTACGGATATGAATTAAAAGAATCAATAAAAACTAGATTCGGTTTTGAACCTGCAACAGTTACTTCTTATACCATTCTTTACAAACTCAAGAAAGATAACCTTGTAACTTCTCATGTTCTAGACAATCAGGAAGGAAGACCTGATAGGAAATATTATGCAATAACCTCTCAAGGCAAAAAAGCAATGAAGGAAGCAAAGGGTCTTTTTGAAGAAATATTGTCAAAAGTTTTTGATAAAACAAAATAAAATGAAAAAAAAAACAAATGACAATCATTTGCTAACAATTTCTTATAATTCAATTGGTTCGGATTTAGTGTAAACTTCGACTTTTCCATTTCGAATCATAACATCATTTTCAAGTCGCTGTCCACCTAAGCCTTTGACATAGATACCAGGTTCAATTGTAAAGACCATTCCTTCTTCTACAAGAACTTCTCTCCAAACTTCTATTCTTTCTGGTTCAGTGGGTTTTTGTCTAATGCCTGGTGCATCGTGGACAGTTAAGCCTAATCCATGACCAAGACCATGAGGCATATTATAACCGGCAGCTTCGATGACATCTACAGCGGTTTTTGAGATTTTCCAGAGTGGAACCCCAACATCAATCGCAGCTATTGCCTCTTCATACGCTTTGAAGCATGTTTTCTTAATTTTCTTTTGCTCTTCTGACAATTTCCCAAAAGAGAGTGGAATTGTGATATCAGAAACATAACCATCATATCTAGCTCCGTAATCAATTAAGGCTAATCCATTTTCAGAATATTTGTTGTTACCAGCAGATGGGTGACAATGAATCATATGAGATCTTACTACGTTCGCAACAAGAGATGGAAATGAATTTTCTTCAGCTCCGTATTCTTGCATTTTCTTCATTACTATGAATGAGAGATCATTTTCAGTTCCCTCTTTTTCTTCAGCAAACTTTCGGATATCCTTTATAGTTTTATTGCCAATTTTCCCAGCTTCAAGTAATTTATCCATTTCTTGTGGACTTTTAGTCGATCGGAGTTTTGTGAACATATCAGCAAGCTTATGTGGGCTCTCGAAGAGTTTTAATTCCGGCATTTTTCTTTGCAATTCCAAAATATATCGATAAGGAATTCCAAGATTAAAACCTATTACCGGGGAATCATTTTTAGCTGCTTCTTTTACATAGGTTGCAGGATTATGTCTAGAATCTTTGTCTGTTACTAAAGTATCAACTTGCGCATGGTCTTCTGCTAAATCAACATCCCACGGCAGCAAAATTGTTTCTCCTCCAGATGTAACAATAAGATTTGCATCCATAATATGTCCTGTAAGATATCGCATATTGACGTCTCTAGCATTTCCCCAATCAGTAATAAAGATTAGATCTATACTATTTTTCTCCATAAAATTCGTTAATTTATCCATTTTTTCTTGAGTTATTGGTCGCAATTTACAACACCCTATACTGTTTAGTGAATTAAATATTCATAGAATGATAATTTTCTTCCTTTAAAAAAGCTATTTTAAAAACTGATTCTACGATAAGAGTTAAGGAAATGATTCATAGAGTTTTAATATAAAAGAAGCAATAAGAAGATAGGTTGTAGAAAAATGCATCTCCCCGATTTTCTAAAAGAGGAATGGATGAAAAAAACAGAAATCAGACACTCTAAGAAAGAAGAGATTCCAATTTTGAAAGAACTCATTGTGGAAGCATATACACCCATTGAACCACTTTTAGGAAGAAAACCTCGAGGAATGTTAGAAACAGAAGAGAAGGTACAGGAAAGAGTAGAGAATAAAACGGTGTATTCAGTCTTATTTGAAGGAAAACTAATTGGGACTTTTACTATAAAAGAGAATTCAAATTTCGGATTAATGGAAGTTCAAAAAATAGCAATTAGGGAAGATAAGCAAAACAAAGGATTTGGATCTTTTATTGTGGAATCTGCAGAGCATTTGATTCGCTTAATGGAAAAGAAGAAAATTATCGTTGAAACATATGAAGATCATAAACAATTAGTTGAATTTTATCTTCATCGAGGTTACAAAGTATTTCATAAGAGAATGAGAAAAGGCAACGTTGTTTTAGTTATGGAGAAAAATCTTTGGAGAGAAGACTAGATGAAGCTTGATGTTGTTCGTGGCGGAGGAATGTCTTCTAATAGTTTTATATTAAGTGATGAAAACGAAGGTAAACTATTCATTGTTGACCTTGGTCTTACTGGAAAATTAACAAGATTTGCATTAAAGAAGAGTTTGAAAAAAATCGTAGATGAAAAGTATGAAGATTACGAGCTTGAAGTTTTTCTCACACATAGTCATCTTGATCATATTTGGGGAGATAATAATCTCAAGGATTTTCAAAAAATAACCTTTAGTGCAAGTGAACTAGCTGCTAATCATATAAATGCTCGAGATGAAATTACACTTCTTTCTAAATATCGAGCGAAAATATCCTTTACTGTTGACAAAATCTATGCGGATGAAGATGTAATTAAGTTTGCAGATTCCGAATTGAAAGTCATTTATTCACCAGGACACACTGATGGTTCTGCTGTTCTCTATGAAACTAATTCTAAGAGTTTATTCGCTGGAGATGTTGTTTTTGCAGGAGGGGCTTGTGGACGAGTTGATTTTCCAACTGGAGACAGGTGGGAGATGATAGCTACCTTAGATAAGCTATCTAGACTTGATATTAATCATTTATATAGTGGTCATGGTCCTGACGTACATCAAAATGTGAAAGAGAATATACTCAATGCTAAAAACATGATGGAATACTGGTAAAGGGATTAATGACATCGTTTGTATACAAACGTTTACAAAGCAAGCTTTGTTGGTTGTGCCACGCAACCACTATCCCCTATCCTTTGGAAGGACTCGGGGAATGCTTTTTTAGCTATGTTTCTTGCTGCATTAACATCTGCATTAATTACTAGCTTGCATTTCTTGCAGACAAACAATCCTCGGTACTTGCGATTCCTTCGCGAACAGTAACCACAACATGAACATGTCTGGGAAGTGTACTCTTCCGTAGCGTGTATGACTTCTATTCCTTGTTCCTCTGCTTTGTATTGCAGCATCTGAATGAGCTTGTGGAACGGCACAGAGGAGAAACTCTGGTTGTTCCTCTTACCCATTCGTATGTTTTGTTTCCAGTTCTTGTTCCGACCGATGACTAGTGAGGAAATGTTGTTCTCAACGCAATGTTGAATGATCGCTCTTGATGCTTTATGAAATAGGTCTTGTAGTTTGTCATGCCGCCAACGCGCATTAGCTGTTGTTTTTTCTTGCAAGTCTTAAGACCTTGCTTGCTCAGCTGTGCTTGCATCTTTGCTTTTTGCTTGTTGAAGAACTGATTAATCGACTTGACAACCCCGCCCTTGATTATCATTGAATCTGACGTGGCTACGAGGTTGTTAACTCCTAAGTCCAGTCCAAGGACTTTTTGCTCCTCTCTCACTTTGATTGTCGGTGCTTCCTTTTCATAAGCTAACTCCAACATGAATTTATCGAAAAATGGTTTTAAGCGAATGATAGCGTGATTTGCTTCAGTGACTGGTAGTTTTTCCGTTGGGATCGCCGGAAAACCTTCTTTCATGAGTCGCTCTACTATCCTTACTTTCCCTTCTCTTATCCTTACTTGTTGCTTTGACCAAACTACAATGAACCAGCCATTCTTTGGTAAGTAACCCGGAATCCTTGGTTTTCCAAGGTATTTCTCAGGATTTATACGCCAATCCTTTTTCGCTGCTTTGTATCCTTCCCAAGTTGCTTCCACCATTCTTAGAAGTTGTTGTGGTGTGTGGCTACCAGCTCGTTCTTGGAGCTTTCGGTATTCCTCTTTTTCTCTCATACTGTTGTTTATCGAATAATAGCGTAGTATCTTGTCTGTTTCAAAGTATGTTTGACGAACTAAGTAGGTGGCTGAATTATAGAGGTTCTTAGCAAGAAATGCTAGGTCTTCGAAAAGCTTTGTAGATGGTAGCTGTATTCTGACGACTCTTTTCACCATTTTTCTTCAATAAAATATATATACAGTTAATTATATAGCTATTTTCCCGAGAGTTCGCTGAAACTAATAATCATTCAATTAAAAGAATAATTGATTAATTAGCTTTCCGTACAGCTTTTCTATGAGGTATTTAAGAAAGAAAAAAAGAGATTAAGAGAAGCATTTTCATGCTTCAATATCTATTTTTTTATTTTAGCTAATGAGGTTATAATTGACCATTGATAATCAATGTAATCCTTATAGGATTGGAGTAGTTCGCCACCTATTCCTCGGTACCTACCTTGGTCTTTCAAATACTCCTCTAATGGTTTACGTTTTGCTGGGTCTTCGTATCTTTTGCTGAGTCTTGAAAGTTCTATGTCTCCATCAATGGCTTCCCAGAGGATATGAGCACCTGTTTCTACAGCTAATTTACCTATTTCAATTGTTTTTTCAGACGGGAATCGCCAAGCAATAGCACAAGGTGCTAGGAGGTAAATAAACTTGAAACCATCCATTGTTTGTGCTTTTCTGAGTTTCTCAATAAAGTCTCGGGGATAAGAAGTGCAAGCTGTAGCAACGTAGGGTAAATTGTGTGTCCACATGATAAGAGAAATGTCTTTCGGAAAACCAACACGACCTTTAGGAGTTGTTTTGGTTCTTGCTCCAGGAGGTGTTGCTCCGGATTTTTGAACACCAGTGTTACTATAACTTTCATTTGAATAAGTAACATAGATCATATTGTCGTTTCTTTCTGCAGCACCGGATATTGCTGCTAGACCTATATCAACACTTCCACCATCACCAGCCCAAGCAAGAACAGTAGTGTCTTTTTTACCTTTACTATCTAAAGCAGCAGTAATACCAGAAGCAGCAGATGCGGCTGCTGCAAATGCTATATTTAAAACTGGAACGGTAATTGCTGATTTTGGATAAGGACCTTGCCAAACTGATGTACAACATGCTGGAATAGACATGATAACATCTTCACCGAGTGCTTTCAAAGCGTATCGCAATCCTAGTGATGAAGAGCAGCCAGCACATGCAGCATGACCGGGAAGGATCGGTTCTGGGAGTCGTAATATTTCTTTAGTTGTAACCATTTTTTTCACCTCATTTTAAGGTTTCAAGGTCTTTTTCGACCAAACCTGCAGCATATTCTGCTGTAACATCCATCCCACTAAGACCTTCTATATGATGGAAGGCTTTCGGATGATTCTTCCCTTCATATAATGCAGCCATAGTGTCAATAGCAATAACTCCTTTAAATCCGTAAGAAGGAGCACGTTCAATAAAGTGAATCGTTTCAGCATCCTTACATACTTCCCTCATTTCTTCATCAGGGTATGGTCGAAGAACTCGTAATCGCACCAAACCAACATCATAACCTTTCTTCTTTAACATGTCAACAGATAACTCTATTTCTTCTGCAATTGAAGAATGAGAGACTATAATATGTTTGGTTTTTTTGTCAATACTATAAGTATCAATAAGATCTCCATGGAATCGTCCAAATTTTTCCTTGAATTCTGCACAGACATCCTTTATGATTTGCTTTGCTCGATGAGTAGAGTCCATTATATTGAATCGCTTTTGTCGATAATGTATTGGGTAAGATAGATTGCTATGTGTTATAGGATTCTTAGGATCTAAAACAAAATGCTCAGGATTATAAGTTCCAACAAAATCGTCTACCTCTTTTTGTGAAGGCATTTCAACTGGAGCATTTGTATGTGAGAGAATATAAGCATCTTGGCAAACAAGAGAAGGCATATAGACATGTGCATGTTCACTTACTCTAAAAGCCATCAAAACTGTATCATAGACTTCTTGTGCATTTTTGCAGTAATATTGAATAATTCCTGAATCACGAAGACTCATGGAATCTTGGGTTTGAGCCCAAATTGACCAAGCAGGTGCTAATTCTCTATTAACAATACTCATTACTACCGGAAGCCTTGCAAGTGCAGCCCACCAGACCATTTCTGCCATATACAGAAGACCATGGGCAGAAGTTGATGAGAATGTTCGAGCACCGGTAGCAGAAGCACCAATTAATGCTGCACCAACGCTATGCTCGCTTTCGACTTTAATGTATTTAGCGCCCATTTCTCCATCTTCCACAAATTCAGCTAACTTTTCAACACAATCAGTAGAAGGAGTTATTGGATAAGCAGCAACAACTTCGACACGGGCCATTTTTGCAGCATAAGCAGCAGCATAGTTTCCGCTGGTTATGAGTGTTTTCGGCTTATCATGTCCAATGGATATTGGAAGTTTTTTATTTACAGTCATATGTCATTTCTCCTCCGCATCATCCTCAGCAAATTCAGTCTCCTTAACCATTTCAATGCAATGTTGAGGACATTCATTAGAGCAAATGCCACAACCCTTACAATAATCATAATCGATAATTATCTTCCCTTTTTTGTGTGATTTATCATCAGGATCAAGTTCAATGACGGGTTCTGGACAATAGAGTACGCATATTTCACATCTTGTGCATTCTTCATGATTGATTACAGGACGGAAAGTTCTCCACAATCCTGTTTTTCCTGCTGAGCCTTTTTCTGGTTTAGAATTCCAGGTATCAACTTTAAAATCATCTTTAGTTTTTGTCATTGTTATTTTCCTCCTTTTCCATAAGGAAGAGTTTCCTTGAATCCTCTTTCAGCAGCCTTCAAATTTTGATCCCAGAGTCGTTCACTAAATTGACCTTTGATTGCATCTAAAACAGAGTTAAGTTTCACTAAACCAGATGCTTTTGCAACAGCGCCAGTCATGATAGTGTTTGTGATATAACTCTCAGCAACCCTTAATCCTAAATCGATTGCAATTTGAGTTGCATCGACCCAGAATTTTTTACATTTTAATTCCGAAGGAAACTCCATTTCATGATTTGAATTAACGACAAGAATTGTGTTCTCTGTGATGCCTTTCATAAAAAGATTCTTAGGTAAGGCAGGATCTAACACAGTGACTACAGTTGGATTATAGATTTTAGAATGCCGTTTTATATGAGTGTCTGAAATACGTGTGTATGTTTCTGTTGGAGCACCTCTTCGTTCAGCACCGTAGAAAGCAAATGCTTGGACAAACTTCCCTTCGCTATGAGCAGCTTCTGCCAGGATCTTCGCAGACGTAACTGCCCCTTGTCCACCTCTACCATGCCAACGGATCTCTTCAAACATAGTATTTTTCACCTTAATATTCAAAGTATGTCATAATTACATTCTTTTTAATTCTTTGCTCTTCATAGAATGTTATTGAAAATTAGCTATCTTATACTAGGAACTTTGATTGGTAATGAATAATTCAAGCAGAGGCTATTAATTCTAAATTTGACTGCAAATAATATTTAATTTTTTTGCAAATATCAAACAATGATTAGATTAAAGCTAAACGTTTAATCAAAAATGAGTAATGGTAGCCCGGGGCGGATTCGAACCGCCGTCCCAGGATTCAGAGTCCTGGATGCTTGGCCCCTACACTACCGGGCTTTTGGTAATTCAAAATCATTTGAAACTACTTATAACCATTTTGATTGATAAATGAAAAATAAAATAGACGAAGAAATATTCGTCTTAGCTTTATTCGGATCCTTCTCTTGCTTCTAATTCTTGCGGAGTTGATTCCATATCTCTAATTAGAGCATTCATTTCTGGAGGAGTTATTCCTACATCCTCTAAATATTCAATGAACCATCTTGCAAGTCGTCTAACTTCGAGTTCCATTCCTGTCTTCTCTAGATAAAAATCATGGATTTTAGAAGCAACTTCTGAGATACTTTCGCAATCTAACTCTACGTCTTCATTTCTGCCTTCAAAAATTTCGATTCTTACTTTCATTGCTGAAGTATAATTCTTCCTATTAGGAGCAAATGTTAATCTTGCTAAGTAATTTCCGGTTCCAAAGAATTTCTTTAATGGGGTTTCAATTGGCATTTCTATCACTCTATTTGTTTCAGTAAACTTAAAGTATTTTTTTTATTTAATCTTTTTTCTAGGGGAAATTGAGGTAACTAACCTATTCAAAAGATATTTTTTCGGATTTTTAATAGTTACTAATTAGGTATGATTATGAAAAACATGTAATGATTGTATCAAACTAATCAAGTGCCAATCAATCTGGATGTTGTAGCAGTTTTGGCTTTCTCTTCTATTTCTTCTTCGAATTGCTCTTCGGTAGAGAGAGCTTCTTTTAGTTTCTGCTGGGTTCTTCTAATGCGGAATAATGGCATTAGCATACTAGCTATTCCAACAACAGCTAAAAGACCAGCAAGTAAATAATTAATGATACTCCCGTTGTTAATAGCCATATAGAGAAATGGCCCTGATAAAAATCCAACAATAGCTGAAAAAAATAGGTGCTTAACTGCAGGTTTACCAGTAAGTGATACTTTCGCGGTTTTTGTTTTAGTTCTTCTAGCGTGAATTTTCATCCAAAAAATCTCACCAAAAATTGTAGCAACACCCATCTCAAGAAATTGTGGATCTTTTTTAGTTAATGGTTGATCCTTTATCTTTGAATTATTCACTTTTAATTCGAAAAATTTCTCAGTCTTCTTTAATGCTTTATAGGGTGAAAGAGGGGATTCAAATTCCATAATAATCAGATCCTATTGGTAGATTATCTCTATACAGAGAGCATTCCTAACTATACAAAAACCATTCTATCGTTTTTTTATATCTTTTTAAGATTTTTACTCTAAAATCTTTAATTGATTTTTCTTCAAATACTAAAGATTTTAAAATGAATAGTAAATAGTGAATCCAATTTCAGAGGAATATCCATGAAAACAATTGCAATTGTTGGCTTAGGGAAGTGGGGAAAAAATCACGTAAGAAATATTGTTCGACTTCAATCCGAAGGTTTTTGTGACAAAGTTGTCATTTGTGATGCAGATAAGAAACGTCTAGAGTCTATTGGTAATGTAAACAATATTCCCAATGAGAATAGATATGATGACCTTGACAAATTATTGAAAACTGAAGAACTAGCAGGTGCAGTTTTAGCGATTCCTACTGCTATTCATAAGAAAATTGCTTTACAGGTTTTAGATCATTGTGACATTTTATGTGAAAAACCATTAGCTCCTACAGTGGAGGATTGTCAAGAAATATCTCAAAAAGCAAAGAAATTGAATAGAATTATACAAGTGGGACATTTGGAAAGATATAATCCTGTTGTTGTTACTTTGAGAACATTTCTTGAAGAAGAAAGCACAGAAGATAAAATTATGCATATTACAGGGAGAAGAGTTGGTCCTGGTCCAATGAAGTTGGATAGTAAGGATTTGGATCCGAATTACTTTGGTTGCGGTCATGACTTTATGGTTCATGATATAGATGTCGTTAATGGTTTACTTGGAAAGATACCAAAAAAAGTGACTGCTACAGCATGCTATATTGAAGGATTTCCTTATGAAGTAGAACTTTTTGCAATCTTCGAATATGAAGGCTTTAAGGGTCAAAATACTAATCCCATTTTATTTGATTGCAGAGCAACTTGGAGGGCTTATCCTAACCTAAAAAGAAGAAAGCTTATTGTCCAAACAACAAAGGATGTTATGACATTAGATTTTATTTTACAATCAATAATTATGGAAAAAGGTTTAGCTCAACATTCTCTAAGTAAAACTTTCTCAGATTATCTTGGAGCTTACAGAGCAACTGAAGTAACCAACCACTATCTTGCTGCTGGCAAAGATCAAGAACCATTATACTTGCAAGACAAAGATTTCCTTTCATGTATTGATACAAGAAAGAAACCATTAGTTTCAGACTTGGAAGGAACAGACGCAGTAAAATGCATAATAGCAGCTATCGAAGCAGCAAAAACTGGAAAAGCAGTAGAAATTAAGTGAATCAAACATAGATCCACTTAGTTTTCCATTATTTTTTTTACTTTAATTTTTGAATTTGTTCTTTAAATTTCTCTAAAGCAGCTGTGAGTTTCTTTTGATTCTTACCGCTTCCTCTTGCGAACTGTGGTTTTCCTCCACCTGAACCTTCTAAGATTTCAGCTACTTTTTTGATTAAGTCATTACTCGAAGCAGTTTTTGTAGCTTTCTTTCCTGCTCCAACTGTAATATATAATGATTCAGTATCTATTAGTAGAATAAACAGATCATCAATTTCTTTAGTCAAGGTAAATACTAGTTGGCTTTGATAATCAGGATCACCAGTAATCGCTTCTGCTAGAACCTTAAATTTACCAATTTGCTCTATTTTCTTCTCGAGTAAATTCGATTCTAGGAGTGCTTTTTCTTTCTTGAGTTCAAAAATTTCCTTCTTTTGTGTTTTCCATTCACTGAAGAAACGTTTTGCTGTTCCCGGCAATACTTTTAGTTCAATTCCCCACAAATCTAATACTTGCTGCACTGTTTTATTTCTTCGCTGAATTTCTTTTATCGCTGTCTCGCCAGTAACATATTCAAGTCTAACAATACCATCTTGAATTCTTTCAGCATTCAATAGTATGATAGGTCCTACTTCACCCGTACTATTTGCATGTGTTCCCCCACAAGCTTCAATATCAATATCATCTATAGCAACTATTCGAAGAGTCTTCCCGGGAACAACTCCTCCTTGATATATTGTAAAACCATATTGCTTTTCAGCGACATCTCTTAGGAGAATTTCTTTTGTAATTGGTAGATTGAGATAAACAATCTCATTTGCTCGTTTCTCTATTTGTTCCAATTGGGTTCGTGTCAATGAATCATAATGAGTAATATCTAAACGACCTTTCTCAAGAGTTTTCTCAGCACCAGCTTGCCAAATATGAGGACCAAGTACTTCTCTTGCAGCTGCATTAACGATATGAGTTCCAGTATGATGACTCATTAATATCCTTCTTCGATGAGGATCAATGGTGCATCGAACTTTCGTTCGTTTAGTTGGCAAAGGTTTCTCTAAAATGTGAATAATAATCGGGCCTACTTTTCTTACTTCTTTAATTGCCACTCCATCTATAGTCCCCAAGTCGTGTAGCTGCCCACCAGAGGTTGGGTAGAAACCTGTTTTCTTTAGAATTACGAAATTATCTTTCTGCCAAAGGATTTCCCCGTCAAAAGTCATCATTTCATAATCAACAATTGTTTCGGGTAAATGATCTGGGAACTTTATAGCAACTTTTGTTTTCAATGTTTTACCTAAACTTGTACGTTCATGGATTTCTGCAAGTTTTGCATAAAAGTCATCAGGTATACGAACCTCTTTACCTAAATCTTTGGCGACTTCCACAACCATTTCAGGGACAATGCCATTAGAATCGTATAATTTTACAAGCTCTTCAGTTGAAATTGATTTGGAGGTTTTCAATTTCTTCTCGAGTATTTTTGCTCCTTTTTCTTTTGTTGATTTGTAGCGCTTATATTCAATATCTATGACTTTCCTAATGATGTCACCATGTTTGGTATAACCTGGAAATAGATCTTTCAAATCATCCATATGCCATTTGAAAATATCAAAGACATCAATATCCCAATCGTTCTCTGCGATTATTGCCCATGTTCTTCTGAGTAAAAATCTTAGGTTATATCCTCCACCAACATTTGAGGGTAAAGCTCCATCAGAGATAGACCATAAAAGAGAGCGAGTGTGATCAATTATTGAATAGACAGATTTCATAGGTTGAATTTCACGTTTCAAATCATTCGGATCCATACCAAGTGTTTTTGCAACATCTACCCAAACCTTTGCAACATCTGTTTCAGTATAATTTAATACTCCACTATATCGAGCATATTTCTTCCAGAAATTCTTGTTGGGTTTAAGGCCCACTTCTTTTAGTACTTTCGGAATAACTGTATCAAAATTCGCTTCATATTGTGTTGGAGTTCCATTTATCAACCAAGTTGAGCGACCGAGTCCTGCACCCATATCGATAACTGTAGTAGACAAATCGGTAAATGAACCATCTGGCTGGATTTCATAGGTCATATAAACTTGATTACCAACCTCTAAACCTCTGACGAAGAATTCCAAAGAACTACCAAGATTTCCACCCCCGCCCCAAGCATCTTCGTGATAGACAATTTCACTTGGATGTAAACCTAGACCTGTTGTCAAATAATCATGAATATACTTTATACCTTCGTCCATAAAATAGAGAAATTTCTTGGGTTTATTGAACACTAATTGTCCAACCATAACAAAGGATGTAAAATGCCTTCCTGATAAACCAACATTGTCCACATCATTGAATCTCAAACAAGGCTGTGGAATTAATACTGGATTTGCAGGTGGATCAACTTCCCCACTAACCACATGAGGTTGGAAGCCATACACTGAAGCTTGAACGAATTCAGCATCATCTCTCCAACGAGCAACAATGGGATATCTTGGAATTACTGTATGAGCGTGTTTTTCAAATATAGGAACCCAAGCTTTCAGCCAAGTATCAGTATAATTATATTTTTTAATAGATGGAGGATTATCAATGAAGTCATAAGGCAAAAGTCCTTTCTTCAATCGACATTCTGGTTCATCACAATAATCCCGTTCTTCCATTGTCCAAAATGCCTTTCCACAGAAATTACAAATTCCTCTACTAAATCCAAGTTCTCTTAATGATTTAACCGGGTAAAATTTCTCAGGATTTGTTTTAGATTGCTTTGTAATTTGCTTTTTTAATTGATTAATATCTATTACCAAGGGATTCACGCGCTTCTGGATTATTGGACTATTCTTTTCTCTCGAACTAATGTTTTTAATATTTTCTCTTAAACTTTCTGTTTAGAAATTAGTAATTAATACGCTTTACACGAGCATTTAAACTCATAAAAATAAAATAAGATCCCCGATAAATCGGAGATAAGAAAAATACAAGGAAAGCTATGAATTACTTGGCAATTTTTGCTGTGCCGCCTGCTTTCTTTATTTTTTCTTTGGCAGAAGCGGAGAATAATTTAGCAATAACTGTCATTTTTTTAGCTTTACCTTTACCTATAACTTTGGTAACACCCATTTTGGTTGTGTCGATAGTAACATCTTTACCAACTTTCGTCGCATAGCCTTTCTTTACGTACTCATCAATCTTCTCACTTAATTCACCGATGTTAATCGCTTTTTGTGGTGGAGATGCTCTGGGTGGTCTTACGAAACCTTGACTTCCGAACTTTCGTCCTTCTTTTATGGAGCGCATCCATTCATGACGGGTTGCACCAGCATTACCAACGCCACCTCTGCTACCAGCTTTCTTGTGACCTTTAGTGACTCCATACCCATGATGCATGCTTCCTCTTTGTTTTCTTACTTTTCGTTTAAATCTTTGAACCATTATTATCCCTCACATTTCACATCATTCTTACAAGAAGATCGTTGATCTTCTCGCCTCTGTAACCTAAGTCACCACCTCTGGTGATTGGGTTTTTGACACTTTTGAAACCTTTTCTTGGAGGATGCAGTCTAAACAAGGGTTTTAGACCATCTATATGACGCATATCTGCTTTACCATCAAATATTGCTGTGATAAATGCAGCTGTGCTTTCAAATTTGTGTTCTTTCAAGAATTTAACATCGATTTTCTTGTTGCCTCTGAGGCGACCACGTTTTTTAATCAAATTTGATAAAGTTGTTTTGTTGACTTCACCCCAGGTAACTACATCTTTTAGTTTTTGTAGCATGCCTTTGTGAGTGTCATCATCTGGAACAACAACAGCATGATTGGGTCGTGTAAGATTCATCAATTTAAGAGCATGTTTTATGTCTTTAGGTTGATCAACTGTACCTCTGATTCTTACAACTGCTAGTAATCCGGTTTGCTTCTTTGACACTTTATACACATCCTTGGTTTCTATCTACCCCAGTCTCTAGGGGTCATTATTTTATAAGTAGCCTTTAGAGCTTCAAATGTTGCTTTTGCAAAGTTTGGAGTTGTTCTAGTTTCTCCTCTTGTCTTTGTCCAGATATCTGTGATACCTGCGAGTTCAAAGACAATTTTTCCAACATTTCCTGCTGCTAAACCTAATCCTTTTGGAGCTGGTTTGGCAATCACAACACAGTTTCCAGTTTTACCTCTGGTCTGGAAGGGAATGCTATGAGGATCATGGCAGGAACATTCCCAAGAACCACATCCTCTTCTAATTGGGGATAAACGTAATTTAGCATCAGTTATAGCTTTACGAATAGCTGGGCCAATCTCCTTTGTTTTTGCTTCACCAATGCCTACAAAACCATTTCGATTGCCTACAGCAACACAAGCCTTAAACCTTGATTTCTCACCAGCATCGGTCTGTCTTTGGACAAGATTGATGTTAATTACTTCATCTTCTAGGTTTGAAACTAAAGTATCTATAATTTGTTCCTCAGAAATCTTTAGTGATTGTTGGAAGATTTCATCTATGGAGGTAATTTCTCCTTTTTGTACCATTCGACCGAGTTTTGTTTTTGGTTTCCATTCATGTAATTCAGACATCTTTCATCACTTCTTTGATTTTGTGCTTGTGGATTTTTTGGCAGTGGGTTTCTTAGCCGTTGAACTTGTTGTTTTCTTGGTTGTAGCTGTTGGTTTTTTTGCAGTGGAAGTGGGCTTCTTAGTAGTGGTAGCTGGTTTCTTTGCAGGAGTTGTTGTTTTCTTAGGAGTTGTTTTTGGTTTAGTTGTAGTTGGTTTCTTCTTTGGAGCAGTTTTTGCTTTAGCTTTTGAAGCTAGATTTTTTTTGTTTCTTGTTCCAAGTTTAGCTTTCAATGTACCAGTAGCTGATTCTGCATCAATAGCTTTAATTACAGCTTTGAAGTATGTTGGTAGACTTTCTGGTTTTGCAGTTGTTTTCTTATAACCTGAAAATTGCTTGTCGTACTTTGCAGCACTTTTCTTCTTTAGCGCGACAGCAAAATCCGCAATAGTTTTACCAGTATAACGATCTTCTGAAGGGAAGATAGTCTTATCATGAGGAACCTTTAATCCTGCATGAATAGCACCAGCAAGCATTGCTGAAATTCTAGTATCTTTTCGACAAGTATTAATGCCAATATCAAGAATTGCATCTTTTACTCCTACTGCCTTAGCATATTTACCAGCAAGATAACCTGTTAAATAAGCCGAAGGAACATTACCAGTAGCACCTTTCCAGCCATATTTTTTAAGATGCTGGGAACTAGCATCAACTAGTGTCACATCACCAATTACTTTGGCTTGTATGATACTTACTCGTTCATGTTTGTTAGATCTTCTAACAACTAATCGATTCTTTCTTGATCTGAGTAGACGTTTTCGTCTATGGAAATTTGTTTTTCCTTCTCTTCTTCTTCTAAATTGAACGTGATAACTTGCACCTTTTGCCATCTCAATCACGTACTCCTTTGGACCTTTTTCGACTTAGCAATACGGAGTTCACGCATAACAGCATCAACTTCTGGTAACTTTCGTTTAGACATTCTGTTATCTTGAATATACATTCGAAGATAATTTGCTGAACGAAACATTCCTCCTTTTGCTCGTAAATAGAGCAAACGATAGGTTGCTTTATCGATGAAGTTTTTATCTCGTAATACTTTCAGGTAAGCACGTTGCTTCCTTATTCGATTGATCCATTCTCTTCTTAAATCAGTTCGAGCAGCTTTTCGTCCTTTTCGACTACCATGCCCTCGTCTTTGTCCTTTAATTCTTTTAATATGGAGTTCTCGGGCTCTACCTCGACTGATTCCTTTTATTTTTCTAGCTTTAATAGCACCACTATGAATTAAGGCACGAATATCTCTTCTAGTAAGGGCCATTTGAACTTCATCTGCAGCATCAGGATCAATATAGACTCTATTGACTCCTATACCTAGGATGTCTGCTGCAATGCTTCTTTGTGTTTTCAAGTCAGTCATCTTTCATCATACCTCACTTTGATTTTTTACTAGAAGTGGATTTTGTTCCTGAAGATTTAGAACTTGATGCTTTCTTTTTTGTAGTTGTGGTTTTCTTAGGTGCTGTGGTAGATTTCTTTGTTGTTGCTTTAGTAGCAGGTTTTTTAGTTGTAGGTTTCTTTGCGGGGGTTTTCTTTGTGGTAGTTGGTTTTTTAGTAGTGGTAGTTTTCTTTCGAGGAGTTGGTTTTCCAGCAAGTTCTGCTTCTATTCTATCCAATTCTTCAATCTCCTTTTGAGTTAGGGAACTTTTAGAAGGTTTCTTCTTACGAGGAGCCTTGTCCTTTGGTTCTTTTTTGTCTTCCTCTTCAAGGAGTAATTCTTCAGAAATTTCTGAAATTGTGGCAAATGTTAATGCTTCTTCTGGACGATTAATGATTTTGATCTCTAGCTCATCAGCTTTGTTTGTAATTGCTACCTTTTTTCTGGTGCCGACAGTAGAGGCAATCCTGACAACTTGAGTTTCTATATCGATTTCTTCTAAATCATAGGTGTTGTGAATTAAGACTTCAACTTTACCTGTTCTTGTTAGACCACGAGTAGCTTTAGGTCCCCTAAAACCAACTCTGACAATTGTTGGAATGCCACGTTTATGATGTCTCATGGAATTATCGATACCGTTAGGCTTGCGCCAACCGGTTTTTAATCGTTTGTATCTCCAACTTTCTTGTCTTCTGAATTTTGGTCGAGATTTACGAATCTTTTCTCGAACTCGTAATAATCTTTTGTCAACAGTCATCTTTTTACAACTCCTAATCAATACCTACATATTGGGCTGATAACCAGATTCCATCCATAAATCTTCGAGGATCTTTGTGGAATTTCCCACGAAGCTTACAGACTTCTTGGATATTAGCTGATGTTTGGCCAACATGTTCTTTATTTATGCCAGTGATGATAATTTCATCACCATCAACTTTCACCTTAACATCATCACCTAAAATCCTAGCTTTTCGGGGATCTCGTTGCCCGTAAAGATTTTTGATAATGACTTCTTGTGGCTTAATATCTACTGTGATAGGAAAGTGAGAATATACAATAGTTAATTTGTAGGTATATCCTTGAGTAACTCCTGTGATCATATTTCTCACATGAGCAGCAATTGTACCTAACATTGCTAATTCTCTTTTTCTTGGAAAAGCTACAGACAACTTCAAGTCACCCTTGATGACTACCATTTTGACTGGTTCGCCTGTGAAATCTCTTTCCAAGAGACCCTTAGGTCCTTTAACAGCTACCTTCATATTTTTGAGTTCTAAGGTAACTCCTTCAGGAGCTTCTACAGTTTTTTCTGCTAAGACAGCTTTTGGCATTTCTTATTTCCCACCATTATTTAGTAGACAAACGCTAGGAGTCTTCCTCCTATGCCCAATGCTTTCGCATCTTCATGACTCATCACACCTTTTGGTGTAGAGACAATCAGAATTCCAAGGTCTCGTGCGGGAAGGAATTTTTCTTCCCAAGACTCGAATTCCTTATGCTTAACTGGAAAGCGTGGTTTTATTACCGCACATTTGTTAATCCTACCTAGCAATTGCACTTTGAAGATACCAGCTCGATCATCATCAATGAATTCGAATTCACCGATGTACCCTTTAGATATCATTACTTTAATTACAGATGAAATTAGCTTTGATGCTGGTTTTAAGTAAACTTCACGTTTTCCTAAAACTTCTGCGTTTTGAATATTGTTCATTGCGTTTGCTAGTGTGTCTAATAAAGGCATATTTTGTCACCTTCTTCCTTTACCAAAGAGGATTTTATCCTCCATGGCCTCCGTATCTTTTGAAACCGACTGTGGTTGCTACTTCTCTGAAGCAGCGTCGACAAAGATTCAATCCGTGTCTTCGAATAAGTCCTTCTCGTGCACCACAACGAGTGCATTGTCGGGAGCCTTTACCATATTTGACAACTTTTGGTTTTGTACCTGATCCTTTTGCCATGTTTCTTCACCTATTCTACGGTAATACCTAATTCGGTTTCAGCGAAAACAATCGCTTCATCTCTAGATATCCTGTGCTTCCCAGGTATCTTTCTCGGTGATCTGAATCTTCGTTTCACTCGAAATCCTGGACGCTCTAAAGTAAAGAAGATGTCCAGTCCTGTTACTCCAAGATTTGGGTCATATTTTGTTTCTAATATATCGATGTGTTCTCGAATGCCAAATCCAAAATTCCCTTCTTTATCGAAAGCTCTTCGGGAAATTTTGAAATCTCGCATATCAAACAACCTTGGAATTAGTTTCATAATTTTTTCTTGATCGCGAATTGTTACTTTTGCTCCAATAGGTTCGTGTTGTCGTATTCCAAATTCTCTAAAGGTTCTTCTAGCCTTTGTTTCGACGGTTTTCATTTCGCCTATGGATTCTATGATTTTCTTAACACGTTCAAGTGCTTCCCCTGATTCTCCTACACTACAATGTAAGATTAAAGAAGCAACTTTTGGTTTACGCATTTTGTGCTGTTCCCATTCTTTCAGAAAATCTTCTTTTGTCTTGGTCATTTTTAGGTGTCTCCTTTGGTTGTAGTCCACCAGGGTGATTTTTCACCGAGGATGAAGATATATTCGGGGGTAGTTTGTACTTCTGTTCCATCATGTGCTGCTAGAGTTACTGTGGAAGCTCTAGGACCAAAACGCCATTGGAATTTCTTTATGGAACCATTTTTTGCTACGTTTTTACCTGCTATAATAATCGCAAACATGCCTTCCTTAAATGGAAAGTGATTTACGATTTTTTGGGAGGGTAGATTAATTATTATCGTGTCTTTTGTGTTGTATTTGTTATCAATGCCTTCTTCTTTTGGAAGACGAATATTCCTACCATCATGAAGATTCAATTGCATGATTCCACCTTTTATTGTGGTTTTACCCATGATTTGACAAGCTTTTGAGAGTTGAGAAGTTTTCTTCATTTCAAAAGGCATCAAAACATGAAGTTCATGGGGGAGGATTCGATAACTTTTGTTTACACCAGCTATCTCGACGACATCCATTAATCCAACTGGAAAATTGAGATTAGTTACAATTCTTCCATCAATTTTCACAAGCTTTTTGTTAAGAATTATCTTAAGTTCTCTTGCAGTATTAACTATTTTTAGGACATCTCTTAGAAGGATTCCTAATGGAATGCAATTCTCTTTATTATGAGGTCCAGGGTCAGCTCTAAATGCGAACTTGTGCTTCTTACGTGGTAAGACCCAGTTTCTGGGAGAAGCAATTCTCTTTTGATGTTTTGAACCACCAGTTTTTGTCATATTTTTTCACATTCCTTTTAGTTTTCTACCTCAGCTTCCTCATCGATTGGAGGAAGTCTTCGATCTACGACAGCTTTTCTTCCTTTATCCTTCATATTCTTCAAGTTAATAATCTCGCAATTGCAAGCTTGAACTGGAAAATGCTGAGAGGATCCATCTGATTTTTCAAAAGTAACTCCTTCAATGGTTAGTCTCATATATTTATAATCAACATTTGAGACTTCACCTTCAATTCCTCTGAAGGAACCTTTTCGGATTCTAACAGTATCTCCTTTACGAATGACTAGTTGCTTAACCCCTTCTTTTTCAGCCAAAACCTCAGAGAGGGGAGCAGTTAGCTTCTTTCGTTTTGTATGTAAAGGAGCAGTATAGAGCTGCTTTCTTTTCTTTGAAGGTTGTTTTGTGATTGCACGATTCTTCTTCATTATTTTTCATCTCCACTGGTACTGTTAATCCTTAGACGATTGTACTAGCTGTGTGGGCCACTCTGGGCCATCTTTCCGCAGCTTCTTTTGCTACTGGACCACGAATTTCACTTCCTCGTGGACTGCCTTCAGGACTGGCAATGACAGCAGCATTATCTTCAAACTGTACCCAAAGACCATTTGGTCGTCGGTACATTTTCCTCTGACGAATCACTATTGCTGGGAGAACTTGTCGTCTCATCTGTGGTGTTCCTTTCTTAACAGAAACGATCACCATGTCTCCCACTGAAGCAGTAGGATAACGATTTAGACGACCTTTGAAACCTTTTACAGCAATTATCTGTATGACTTTTGCACCAGTATTATCTGCACATACTAAACGTGTGCCTACACTAACACCTTTGCTTAGTCTTGGTAATGAGATTCCGGTTACTTTTCTTCTTGACATGATAAAGTCTCCTTGCAATCAGATTATTCTTGCAGTCCCTCCTTAGGACTTTCCTTTGCAATGACGACATATGAGATAGTTTTCCCTAATGGTCTACATTCGATGATAGTGACATTATCACCTTCTCTTGCATCAATGCATGGAGGGTTGTGTGAACTTATTGTTGTATGTCGGCGTTCATATCGCTTGTATTTCTTCACGTAGAAGAGAAAATCTTTCCGAACTACAACTGATTTTTGCATTTTGTGACTAGTAACGGTACCATTGATAATCCTTCCACGAACCCGAAGTGTGCCATGAAATGGACAATTATAGTCATTACACTCAGTTTCTGGGTCAGGGACATCGATACCAATATATCTGGACATTATTTTTTACCACCTTTTACGCATTATATTTTTGAGTCGATTTTCTGGTTTTAATTTTAGTAAGCGTCCAACCACATCCACCTGTTCTCCAGAAGGAAGACTGAATCGAAAGACACAATCTTTCTTTGGGATTCTAACACGATTTGAATCATTTTTTGATGAATCAATTATTAAGAGATTTTTTGTTTCATCAACAACAAGACCATTCATACCCATCATTTGTTTGTCTGTGGATTGTATGATCTCTATTTTCAAACCTATCAACTCGTGTCTATGAATATTTTCAGGTGTTATAGGGTTCAAGCTCACCATTCTCTGTCATTACAGTTAATATTCTAGCTATTGTTTTTTTGACTTCTTTAACTCGACTTGGTTTTTCCAAAGAACCACCAGTTGAGATTCCGGCTCTTAAATGAGCAAGATCTTTCTGAAGTCTCTTCAATTGATTTACTCTTTGATCCGCGGTCATATACCGGATTTCACGCATTTTTAGAATTGCCATTTGTCAAGTTGCTCCTACTTTTTCTTTTTCTTCTTCTCATCTTTATCAGATTTGGAGGACTTTGTAGCTTTCTTAGTGTCTGTTTTCTTTGTTGCAGTCTTCTTGGGATCAGCTTTCTTTGCAGTAGTTTTTGGTTTGGTTTCCTTCTTTGCAGGTTTGGCCTTTGGTTTTGTTTTTTCTACTTCTTTCTTAACTGGTTTCTTTGCAGTAGTTTTTGGTTTGGCAACAGCTTTAGTGGCTGTTGGTTTTGTTGTCTTTGCTTTCGCTGCAGGTTCCTTCTTAGTAGGTTTTGTTGTCTTTGCAACAGGTTTCTTTGCTTTCTTTTCTTCACCAGGAGTTTTCTCTATGAGATCAGAAAGCTCTTCAACTTTAATATCAAGATCAGTCTTCTTTTTGGTAACTGGGACTTTTTCTTTAGCCTTTGGTTTCTCCTCTTTCTTTGCAGGCTTTTCTTCCTTCTTAGGAGCTTCTTCTTTCTCGGTTACTGGTTTATCAGGTTTGATTTCCTCAACATCAGGAACAAATTCATCTGTTTCTTCATCCAAACGAACAGAAAGAATACTGATTTCATCTGGCAGAGGAATATCACCTCTCATTATACTTACAGTAACACCAATAGTTCCGAGTTTCATAACAGCTGTGGCATTAGCTCTCTTGACAAGTACAGAACCAATTTCACCGCTCTTAGCTAAAAGACCCATTCTATAAGCTTCATGACGAGAACGTTTACTGGTTAATTTACCAGCTATAATTATTTCACACCCTTTTGCTCCAGCATTTACAATTCTGCGGAGAGCAGAATAGGCTGCACGTCTACGATGAACGCCTCGTTCAATGGCAGAAACAAGTGAGTATGCCATTACTCGAGCGTTTGTATCAGCATTAACAACTTCTTTTACTTCAATTTGGGGATTTTCAAAACCGTAATTATTTACTAATTCATCTGTAATATTTCTGATGTTTTTTCCTCTTCGACCTATAACTATCCCTGGTCTTGAAGCATAAATGGTAAGTCTTTCGCCGAGAGGTGTTTTTGCTATATCAACACCGCCGTATCCAGCTCGTGCGAGTTCTTTTGCTAAAAATTCATCAATCCTAGCTTGACGAACTCCTTTCTTTATGAAATGATTAGTTGCAGACATGATCTAGACCTCTTCTATAGCTATTTCAATATGTGAGAGATAGTTGAACCTTGGAGATGATGATCCTTGGGCTCTAGGAATAAAACGTTTAATGATCATCCCTTTGTGGGAAGCAGCATGAATAATTTTCATTCTTTCGACATCCAAACCCTTGAATTCAGCATTGTTCTCAGCGTTTTCTAATACCTCAAGAATCCTCTTTGCAGCCTTGATTGGGTAACGCCCAGAAGGCCACTTGGAAAGTTCTTTTCGATGAGCAACATGTTTCTTGTGACGTTTGTATGGGACAGCAGCTTTCATCTGTATGACGTCTTCAAGGTACTCCTTTGCTTTATCAAGGAACATACCTTTGATTGTGTTACAAATTTCTCTAGCAGCTTTCGGACTAATGTCAAGTTCTCGTGCACTTGAAATGGCAGTACGATCCGGATCTAAGCCGAAAATCGAATATCCATATTGGGGCATATGCATTTCCTCAATGTCAATGTATTTTCTTTCTCTTAATCGTAAAGACGACTATTTTGTTGGGTTTCATCCCAAGCTTCTAATTGATTTTAATCCAGTAAACTTCTGTTCCTGGAACCTCCAAGAGGCATGACTCCCCTTCTGCGCCTTTGCGCAAGGTCGGAGCCCAATTATGCAAACGCTTAGAGAAGTTCAGCGTTGCAGTGGAACAGAATTTGAATAATCACTTTAAAAATCTTCTGTCTCTTTCTAACATAAAAATAAAATAGCTTTTAGTGAAAATTAACACTTGAGGAGGATTATCTGGAAGAGAATAAAAACTTACTTTCTAATGTTAAAATTACCTCAAAAACTCCTTTTTAAAGAGAAATGTTCATATAATATTTTTTCATGTAATAGATAATTAGCGTGAAAACGACTAAAGAACGGAATGCCTGCTAAGCATTTTATATAAGCCGGGGGGCTTACAATGGCTAGAAATCTAAATGAATTTATAGTGAGAAGAAAGGATGGACTAAAAATCTGCAAAATATGCCAAAGCATAATTGAAGATGAAGAAGACCATATGATGCGAAGACATCCTAAATATATGAAGTATATCGAGAAAAGAGGGGAGAAAGAAGAGAAGTATATGTGTTGCTACTGTGGATTATGGGTGAAGAATTGGCGAGCTCATGTGAAAGAACAACATCCAGAAATCATTGCAGATGCTGCAAGAAGAGTTAAACCGGAACCAGAAGAAGAAGAATTCGAATTTTCATTTTAACTCAATCATTATTTATAAGAAGCAAAATCTCTCTCTTATTTCTTCATCAACTGCTCAAAGCATATTCTGTTAGTTATTTAGCTTTGAGTGAAAAAGGAAGGTGTAACAATCTGCTAATGCAGATTGTTTTTTTTATTTTTATTTCCTTAGTTGAGTATATCTTCGTTCGATAGCTAGTGGTTGGAATTTGAATCCCTGACCTTGATAACCTACTTTTGAGAAGAATTCTACCCATTGAAGCCTGAGTGTTTGGATAAATGAGAACAATCCTTCAATGGCAAGTATGACTAACGAACCAATCGCTACGCCAATATAATTAATTACACCCATACCATTCTCCTCTCCAGTGAAGATTTGGAGAGTAAATATCATTGACAATGCGCCATGAACCGCATTCATTGCAAAGATTCGAGCATAGCTTACAGTATTGGATAAAGTAGAGAGTAAAATTTCAAGGAGTTCAGCTAAGCCATCAAGTTTGTGTGATATTATAAGATATGCAGACATCACCACTATCGGTACAGCTAATCCGAATAAGAACAACCATAATGCGCCATTAACAGTGAAGAATTGTATTGCTTGATGGTTGATTGAGAATAGAGCTAGATCAAAAGTTCCACTTAGGTCTGCACTAAACCAGTTCATGAAATTAGTTCCAAATGTGAATACTAGTATGAATAACGACCAGTGGAAGATAGTCCACATCACAGTAACAAGAATTGCTTCTAAGAAATGTTTTTCTCGTATGTTTTTTATGAATCTTAATACATAACCAACAGTCATGTGAACCATTCCAATTACCAAGGATAGTTCAAGCATTAAGATAACTGGGGAAGCACCATTATGGAGGTGACTCGCATCTTCAGGACTAAACCAAAGTGGTTTTGGAACATATGAGGCTGCGTGATTGGTTACTCCAAAATACGAACCAAATAATACTCCAAAGAACATAGCACATAAACCTGATGCTATTATCAGCATTGCACCATTCTTGAAATAATTCTTAATTTCACCTCCAAAACCAGAAGTGTCAAGTGTCCTATTTCGGAGAGTTAAGCCATAGACGCCTAGAAGCATGAATAATAATCCATGTCCGACATCTGCAAACATAATACCAAAAGTAATGGGGAAGAAAATCTGTAAAATTATTGCAGTATTGAATTCATTATAACCAGGTGTTCCATAAGCATTTACTAGTCCATCATAAACACGCATAAATCTTGGAACAGAAGTTTTGGTTGGATATTCAGATTTTTCAAAAACAGGTTCAGAAATTTCAACTTTTGCAGAATCTACTGTTGCTTTCAGAACACCTTTTTCAAATTTCTTCTTTCGTTTGTCAGGTATCCAAGCCCAGAAAGTAATGTTTTTATCTGTATATCTCAGCATATTTGAAATCTTAAGATACTCCTCTTCAATATCAATCTGTTCACCATAGGCAAGAATTAAATCACCATTTTCTTTGATTAGCTTATTTGCTTCTTCCTTGTAGTCAATAATTGCTTTTTCTAAGCTTTCAATTGTAGCTTTACTTTTAGCTACAACTTTATCAGGATCACCTGAGATTCGCTCGGGAACCGCTAATTTCTCAAAGTCAAAAGCAACTAACAATCGGTTAATGTCTTCTTGATAACGTCCTAAGAAACCGATTGCAATGAAGGTCAGGTTATCTTGTGATTTAGATTCTTTAAGAACATAATTACTATCAGTGATTGCGTCAAGGTTCCACTTAAAACGAGGAATTCGTTTCATGTTAAGTTTACCGACCATGACAGTAAAATAGGGACGCTCATCATCAAGATCCTCAAAACTGAATCCGAATGGTATCAGATTTTGGGCAATTAGTATCACCGATTTATTTTTTTCCAGTTCTTGTTCCGCAAGAGTTATTCGGTCTTTCAATTTTTTTAATTGTTGAATAACATCCTTAGATACCTTTTCTGCATCCTTAAGAACAGCACCCAAATCATCATTAAGAATTGTTAGCTTCTTTGGTCTGCCAACTTTATCTTCGACTTCAAAGTCTTCAATAACTTCGTCAAAATCGTCGGATAAGTCTTTTATTCTTTGTCCATTATCATATGTAGTGATATCAAAAGGTTTCTTTTGGACATCTATAATATCAATATCCTCACATGATGATATGAACTGTAGTAGATTTCTGGAATAATCTTTTGGAACGACCACTTTTACTGTTTTCATTCTATCAGGTAATAAACTCATTTCTACACACCTGTATCTGAAGTCTTATGACTTTCAAGAGTACTTAGATAAAAAACTTGTGTATATTCATATAATTCAGTTTTAGAGTATTCTACTTTATTTTAAGTGATTTTTTATGAGATAGAAAATAAGAAGATAGGGGATTATCTAACAGTTTTGTTAGAAAAATCCTTTTGCTTATGAAATTAATCTAATTCTTTGGTTAGGAGTTTTCCTAATTTGGTTATGCCTTCATATATGTCCTTATCATTATTGTAGGAGTAACCTAATCTCATAGTATTAGCTTTAGCAATAGAGTCAACTAGTTTACCATCGCTTTCATCTATACTCCAACCTTTAATTGGATAAAAAGCAGCACCTGGAACAAACATAATATCATTTGGAATGCCATTTTTCATTAAGAATTCCTTTGAATTGAATTGCTTCTCGGATTCATACCAAACAAAGAATCCACCGTTAGGTTTAGTGTAGGTACCAGCAGGAAATGTTTCACCTATACCTTTGAGCATGGCTTCAGCATTCTTTTCATAAGTTTTAAGGATTACAGGTAAAACTTTGTCAATGTATTTCTTATAATAAATGGCCATAACTTTCTGTAGTATAGTTGGTGAACAAAGGTCAAGATAACCCTTACTCTTAAGGACTTCATTCTTCAAGCTTTCCGGCAAAACTGAATAACCCATACGTAATACAG
>JAHLVZ010000104.1 GCA_019058165.1 Candidatus Heimdallarchaeota archaeon | reverse complement strand
GCATAGCTGTGATCCATTCGTTCTTTGATGTTCGTGCTATAGGCCGCATTTCTTAAGATAATACCCATTTCTTCAGCAATGTATTCTAATCCCCCACGAATGACTTCTCGAGTAATTACATCAACGTTCATTGTCACTTTCTCACTTCCTCGTTATGTGTATTAATCCATAACTGTCCACACTTGCTTTCCAATTTGGGGGAACAACAGTAGTAGTATCATATTGCTCTATTATTGCTGGACCTTTAATCTCATTTTTTGCCAAAAGTTTTTCTCTGCTAAATATGGGTGTTTGTTTAAATCCTTTAAATTCTTCAAAATAAACCTCTCGAGTAGTCAGTTGTGCTTCTTCAATGGGTTTCTCTGTTCCTTTGGTGATTTTTACTAAACGCGGTTTTTTGATCAGACCAAGGCTATTTACCCTTATATTTACCATCTCTACTTCTTCTTCCTCGAGAATATAACCATATATTGACTGATGTTTTTCATTGAAACGTTTCAGGACTTGATCTTTACAACTCTCTTCCTGAAGAGCAATTCCTTCTAAAGATATTAGTAATTCAAATCCTTGACCAATATATCGTAAATCAACGAATCTTTTATGGTCGATGTTTTTTGTTTTAAATCCCTCTTCTGTCAAAACAGTAAATCCTTGCTTTTCTAAGACTTGATATTCTTGCTCTAAGTTTGAGTAGTCAATATCAAAAAGCTTCTTTCTTATAGATTTCACATAGGTATGTTTTGCATCCGTAAAGAGTAACCCCATCGCTGAGAACAAGCCAGGATTATTTGGGATTATTATCTCATTTATTTTTAATTCCTCTGCTAAAGCGCAAGCGTGCAAAGGTCCTGCTCCACCAAAAGCATTTAAAATAAACTCTCGAGGATCTAATCCTCTTTCAACTGTAACAATTCTTAATATTCTACTCATATTGTTATTCGCTATCTTTACTATTCCTAAAGCACTCTCAATCACATCTAGTTTTAGTGGTTCTGCAATTTTCTTAAGAATGCTTCTTTCCGCTAATTCAGGATAAATTTTGAATGTTTTATTAAGCAATCCTTCAGGATTAAGTCGTCCTAGAACGAGATTTGCATCTGTTATTGTTGGATCTTCACCTGCTTGACCATAACAAGCAGGACCGGGATCAGCCCCTGCACTAATTGGTCCAACTCTCAGAGCATTTCCCTGGTCGACCCAGGCTATAGACCCCCCACCGGAGGAAATCTCTGCGAGATCAATAAATGGGAATCTTGCAGGATATCCACTTCCTTTTGTTATTCGTCCACTATGAACATCTCCTCCGACTTCGTATTCAGAGGTCAGTGTAATTGATTGATTCACAACAGTTCCTGCTTTTGCAGTTGTTCCACCCATATCAAAGGAAATTATCCTGGACAAATCTAGAAAACTTGCTAAGAAACATGATGCAACTACCCCGGCTGAAGGGCCACTTTCAATTATACTCACAGGTAATTGTTGTACTTGTTCTGACTTGCTTACTCCCCCACTACTTTGCATGATAAACATCGGTGCGGATATGCCAATTTTCTTGAATGAATCAACCAAGGATTTCACATATCTCGAAACCATTGGCATTAATACAGAATTAATAGTAGTTGTACTTGTTCGTTCAAATTCTCTGTGTTCAGGAGAGACTTCAAACCCTGCGGACAAGTAGAGATCTTTATGCTTTTTCACAAAGTAATCTTTGATTTTTTGCTCATGTATTGCATTTTTATAAGAATGGAGGAGAGAGATTGCTATACTTTGGATCCCTTCAGTTTTAATGAAATCACTAATATTTGCAAGTTTATTTTCTTTTAATGGAGTAATGATTTCTCCTTGTGCATTTATTCGCTCATCTATTTCAAATCGATATTTCCTGGGAACGATTGGAGTTGGTCTTTCGAAAAAGAAATCATACAAGGAAGCTCTTCTTTGTCTGCCAATTTCTAGAACATCTCTGAAACCCTTTGTAGTAATAAGAATGGTTTTTGGCAAATCTAAATTCACTTGCCCAAGGAAAGCATTAGTAGCGATTGTCGTTGCATGATACAATTGTTGCACATTAACTTTGTCTGCATCTGATAATTGTTCTTGTAAAGAATTAATGATTGCTTCTTCTGGTTTTTTCGGAGTTGTTGAAACTTTGACTTGATTGTAGATTAAACCGGTTTCTTTATCTTGGATTATGATATCTGTAAAAGTTCCGCCAATATCAATCCCAATAGAGATTTTTGACACAATAATCATCTCATGTTATAAGAAGTTTCAATTTTGTTGTTTTTAGGTTTTTTGTGAGCTATCATTCTGAGGAACTTTTTTTAAAAAATCAAGCTATATTATAGTAGGGAATCAATTATAATCAATGAAATTCTTGCCTGGTGATTTTAAATGAAAAAACCAATACTAGAGATATTAAAAGAACGAGCAATTTTCTTTGATGGAGCAATGGGCACCGAGTTAATCGAAAGAGGTATTGTTCTTGGTGATTCAGCGGAAAGATTCTCACCATATTTCTCTGAGATAATCTCAGAAATTCATAAAGCATATTTTGATGCTGGGTCAGATGTTATTCAAACGAACACATATGGTGCAAATCGAATTGGATTAGGGACTAAGCTTGAAAACAAAATTGAGCTTATTAATTTACGACAAGTTGAATTAGCAAATACTATTTGTCCGAAGAACGGTTATGTTGCTGGAAATATTGGTCCAAGCGCAGTTCTTTTGGAAAAAGATGGTGGCGAGTACACAATTGATATGATCCAAGAAGCAATTGATGAACAAGTGAAAGCCCTAGCGAAAGGCGGGGTTGATTTATTCTGTATTGAAACCATGTATTACGTTGAAGAAGCTCTTGCTGCGATTACTGCTATAAAAGAAATTTCCGATGTACCAATTTTTGTTGGTATGACTTTTGATAAAGTAGCTGAGGGATACCGGACACCAATTGATAGCAAAAATGTAGAAGAATGCATTAAAGAGCTAGAAAAAGCCGGGGCAGATGTTGTTGGTTGTGGCTGTACTTTGGGTAGTTTTGAGATGCTTGGTTTAGCTAAAGAATTACTAAGTGCAGCAACTAAACCTGTAATTGTTCAACCTACAGCTGGAGCTCCTCTCACTGTTGCTGGAAAAAATCTATACCCAATAAATCCAGAAAGATTTGCTAAAGATATGTTAGAAATGCGAAAAATAGGTGTAGAAATCTTAGGTGGATGTTGCGGAACAACCCACAAACACATTTCAAAAATGATTGAAGCTATTAAAAAACACAAATAAATTCTCATCCCATTGAAGTCGGGGGCGATAATCATCCTCCGACACTTCTCTGTTTTTTCCTTCACTTTACAAAGTAAGATTTTTCTTGTAAATTTCTCTAACAAAATTGTTAGTCATTTAATATTTTACTTACTATATTATACGTAAGGTATAAGAACTTTTGAAATGTCTTTGTTATTTATGAGAAAAAATAGGAGCACGATTAATTGAGTTATGACAAATCAATGATTGAAGAAATGGAAGGTTCTCAATTTGCAAAGTGTATTTGTTTAACAGATATCAGTGTTAAAACAGTTATAGTTGGATTTCCTGGCATTGGTCTTACAGGATCAATTGCAGCACAACACATAAGTGAGAAATTAAATCTTGAGACAATTGGTTTCATAGAAGGATCTGTTATTCCACCTGTTGCAGTTTTCATAGATGGGTATTTGCGTCACCCTTACAGAATCATGGGTAGAAAAAATTCAGAAATTGCAGTTTTCATAGGTGAAAGTGTAGTAACACCAGCTGGCGCATTTCACATGGCAAATGCAGTTATGGAATGGGCTGAACAGCATGGTGCAAAAGAAATTGTTGTATTGGATGGTTTTCCATATTTAAATCCAAAAGATGAATCAAAAGTCTATATGGTTGCTGAGCCAGAGATAAAAGAGAAAGCAGAAAAACTAAACATTCCGCCACTTAAAAGAGGATTTATTCCAGGATTCTCTGGAGCAATGTTGAATAAAACAATGATCAGTTCAGTTGATGGACTCGCATTTTTAGCGGGAACCCGTCCAGATCTACCAGATCCAGGAGGAGCTGCATCTCTTATTAAGGCTATCAATACTTACAAAGGTACAGATATCAATGTAGATACTCTTATGGAACAATCTGAATCAATTAAGAAGAAGCTCTCAGAGCTTGCCCTGCAAACCCAGGAGATGAATGTCCAACAACAACCTAGACAAAAAAGAAAGAATACTTTCTATACTTAGTTGGATCTTCTCCAACTATTTTTATTTTTCTTTATTAGATTAGTTTGTTTTGTTAACGATAGTTATTTTAGTTGTCAAATTTATGGTATTATTACTAGATGGTTTAGACAAACCACTCTCGAGGATTCAAAATTGACAGATGAAATTTTATCTTTTCTCCAAGAAGCACTTCGATTAAAAAGGATGGTTAGAAGTGGATGGATTTATTCTGGAGTCGCTAAAGCTGATACAGAAAGTGTAGCTGATCATAGTTATATGATAACCCTTCTATCATTAATTCTAGCATTAAGAGAAAAAGAGAAGGGAAATAATATTGACATTGAAAAAACTCTTGTTATGGCTATACTTCATGATTTACCTGAAAGTGTTTCACAAGATCTAGATAGAAGAATTCGCAAGTATTCTCCTAAGAAATATGATGAATTCAAAACTGAATTAGACGGAGAAGCAATAAAATTTCTTCTTAGTAATCTGCCTGAAAAAACCAATAATTATTTGCTTGAAATTTTTCAAGAATTTCATGCAAAAAAATCTCTGGAAGCAAGAATTGTAATGGAAGCAGATCGATTGGAAACCATTATGCAAATGAATGACTATATTCAACGTGGGTATCCTCAAGAGCTTTTCAGCGAATTCATCAAGAATTTCTCTGAGGAAGTTGATGACTATAAGAATGAGGATGTTAAAAATATAGCGAGATATTTACTGGAGGGTACAAAATAAATTGACTAAAGAAAGATATGTTAGTAGTCGCTATTCCCGTTTTGCTGCTATACCATCAATAGGAGCTGGTGGGGTCGATAAAATTAGAAAAGCCAAGTTAACGGTAGTTGGTGCAGGTGGATTAGGTTCTGTAACCGCTCCACAACTTGTTGCTTTAGGAGTGAAATTCTTGCGTATTATAGATCCTGATGTTGTTGAAATCTCGAATCTTCAACGACAAATTCTATATCGAAAAAATGATATCGGGAAGTCGAAAGCAATCGTTGCTAAGAAATTCTTAGAAGAACTCAACCCAGATGTAGAAATAGAAGCAATTAATGATAATATTACAGAGAAAAACGCATATACCGCTACTGATTCTGTGGATTTTGTTGTAGATGCCGTAGATAGATTTGCTCCGAGATTTGCACTAAATAAAGCATGCTTAGAGGAGAATATCCCTTATCTGTTTGGTGCAGTTAGTGGAATGTCTGGGAATATCATGACTGTTATAAGAGGAACCACTTGTGTGGAATGCATTTTCAGTCAAGCTGATGATTCTAAACTCCCTACCTCATTAGAGGTTGGTATTCATCCTGCTATAATCAATATTATTGGTAGCTTACAAATTTCTGAAGCAACCAGAGTTATGCTAAAAGAACAACCAGTACTCCTCAACAAACTGCATTTCTGCGATATTGGTACAATGCAATTTGAAACTTTGAATGTTAAAACTCGAGATGATTGTATCTGTTCAAAATTTGAAAAGTAAAAATAAAGAAAATAAGGTAAATGGTTGAACTTATAGTTCTAGACTATAAATCCACTGTTTACAAAAAACATGAATATAGACATTCCGATAAACATTGAAGCAGCAATCGCTCGTGCGATTGAACCTCTAAAGGATCTATCAGGATCTCCTTCTTGATAAATTATTAGCCAGACTAATGCTAATAAACCTAAGATGAGGAATATAATTCCAAATGCTAATAATCCTTTTGGACCGAGGAATGATGTGAAATCTTTCATATGTCTTTTCACCTATTTCAGTGATGTTATAAAGATAATATTAAAATCTTTCTAGAACATTAAGAATAAAAAATGAATGAGTTATATGCTAACTCATGACTTTTCTTCTAATTCATATGGGTAGAATTTTCTGTTAAGGGAAGCTTTCAATGGTCTTTGACTAATAATTAAAATCACTGTGAGAATTAGTAGGAATCCTATGAATCCTACTTCAATACCTAGTAGGATGTTTTCATCTAACCCTATTCTACTTGCTAATGTCGCATTAAGTGTAGTGAATATGTCAACGATTGGAAATATTCCAAATAGAATGGCTAGCATACCTGTGATTTTTGCCCCTAAACAATTTGCAACTTTCACTGGTGCATTTATGTTGAAAATATTCTTTTTATTGTGCCAGAATCCTAGTTTTCCAGTTATTTTTCCTCTTCTAGCAAGAGGTGTTACACTAAATTCAACAACAGTCATCTTTTCACTACTTAAATCAACAACTTCATCTTGAGGTGTTACATGACACCCAGGGAAAACTGGCACGAGTTTTATTTCTTTCAAATTATTTGAATTCTTAGTTTCATCAGGTGGGATTCTTATAATTAACGGAAAGACTTTTTGTGGGTACATTCGCTTATAGTATTCAAGTCCGACAGTTCTTTGGGATACTTTCTCAGTTGCTTTTTCTTCTACTTTTAATGCTTCTTCCAAACTTAATAGTTCTTTTTTCCTGATTTCCAGTCGTTCTTCAAGCGAAAACATTTCATCTCTTTCTGGAGTTATTTCACTTATATCTTCTGTAATTGGTCTATCGATAAGAGAAGATTCTTCTATAACTACCTCATGAAGGGTAGTATCTTCAACCACTTGTTCTAATTCATCTGTTTCTTCCTTTATATAGGGAATTTCTTCTTCTCTAGCTGTAACTGGTAAGTCGCTTATTTGCTCTTCACCTAATGGTTCTTCTTCTTCATCAACCACTGGCAAATCATAAGAAACAAACTCCTCATCTTCCTCTTTTATTGTACTCTCATCAACAGTTTCTGTTAATTCGCTCTCAGCTGTTTCTTCATCTGAGATTTCTTTGTCAGGAGCAACTTCTTCTTGAGAGCCTTCTCTAAATGTTTGTTCTTCTTTTTCAGCTACAAAAATATCATTGAATACTTCTTCAACAACAGATTTTTCTATTATTGGTTCGGTTTCAATCGTTTCTTCCTCAGTTGCTTCAAGAACTCCTTCTACCTCTTCCTCAACTTCAAATTCATCTATTTCTTCACTAACAATCACTTCATCCATCAATGATTCTATGGAATCAACAGGAATGATTTCTTCTTCTGGTTCTTCTTCGAGATCTTCTGCAGGTTTTTGCCAAGGATATGTTGATTCTTCTTTGGGTTTGTCTTCAATTGGTTGAGTTAGAAATGTTTCAGCTTCGATATCACCACTCGTTTCTATTTCGACGATATCATTATCGCCTTCCTCCATAATTGGAGTTTCTTCTTCTGATGGGAACGTTCTTTCAACATAGTGGTCGGTGAATTGATCTACCTCTGATTTTTCTACTTGGCTGGATTCTATGAGCTTCTTTGTCATATCAATAATTTCTGCTTCATCAAGTTGTGGTGGATACACCATAGGCTCCGGTGGAGCATCGGTTACGGTTGGACCATCTTCTAAAGTTTTTATAGGTTCAACTAGATGGTCGCCAAGATCTTTGCCCACGATTCGATAGAAATTTCCCCATGAATTCAAAACAAAAGCAGTAGGCATACTAAAGACTTCATAATCCATTACCTGCCCATCTTGTCGTTCTATGGAAACATCCCTTATTGAAACAGAGAAGCTTTTACAGGCAGTTCGAAATGTTGCTGCAAAGGGTATTGCTTCTGGAACATCGAGGTCAATAACATATTCTCCCTGATTAAAAGTGACTATGCTTGATTCCCCTGCATAGTATTGTGAACCGTATTTTTGTATTAAGAAATCAATTGTTGAGTATTGATTGTCTATAACTACGATTTCTCCCACGAGATCTATAACTGCGATTACTCTAGGATGAATACTCAAAGTTGTTCTTAATTCATCTAATATTTGTATTAGTAATGTCCCTCTCGGTACTTTAAATGTAAAATCCACTACCTCTGAGTCTATTAGAACTTTAAATTCTAATTGATGTATAAAGCCACTCAAATTTAAGACCTCTTCAGATAGATACTATTATATTATTTATATTACCTTCGAATGTTAGAATCTTTCGGATAGAATACTTTTTGTATCTTATCTATTTTAATTTTCTAGTATAGACAAAGGAGTAAAGCCTCTTGAAAGGGAAAATGACATCAAATATGGAAGTCACAAAAGTGGAATCCATTCATGAGGAATCCTTTAGTTCCTACCTCTTAAGACCTTTCAATAAACTTCTCAATAAGGAAATTTTCAAAAAAATTTTCAGTTCTTTACCTTTAGTTGCTATAATTATCGGATCGTTAATTGTGCGAATCATAGCTGCTAGCGAATCACAAGGATTCGTTCATCCAGACGAGGTTTTTCAAGCGATCGAAATGGTTCACTTCAGGATATTCGGAGAATTTGGAACTGGACAAACAATTCCTTGGGAATATGATTTAAATAAACCCTATGGGGGAGCTCGATCTTGGTTTTTCGTCTTTATACTTGTAGCAGTCTATAGGGGTGCAATGTTTTTTGGCATTACTGAACCTTTGAGTTTAATCTTTGTTGCTAGATTATTCCTCTCATCATTCTCAATTGTGTCTGTTATTGTCTCTTACTTTTTTGGCAAGGAAATCTTTAACAAAAAAATTGGTTTATTAAGTGCATTCCTGCTTGGTTTCTGGTGGTTCTTTCCTTTCTGGTCTAGTAGAACCATGACGGATTCTATTTCAACTGATCTTATTTTTCTAAGTATTTTTCTTGCATATAAAGCATTAAAAAATGAAACAACATTTAAGAAACGATTTCTCTTAGCGTTATCTTCGGGTATTTTTACAGGTTTAGCTTTTATGATTCGTTTTCCCACTGCTCTAATGGGAATACCCATCATTCTTGTATTATGGGCTAACCCAATCCGTGAGCTATCAATAAAATTCATTAAAAAAATAAGTAATTTGATCTTAAGGATTTTAAAGCTTCCGAGAGAAAAATTTCTGGAAACAAAGTTTTCTGCAAATATGACTAAGGAGCTCGTAATTGGTGGAGGATTCATACTTGGATCTTTCTTCATGGTTTTAATACAAGGATTGCTTGACCTATTCACTTGGGGAGGTTTTCTTCATTCACCGATTAATTTCTTTAGGTATAATATAGTGGAAGGATTAAGTGCCATACATGGTTCGAGTTCATGGTACACCTATTTTACTGGTTTCTATACAGATTTTGCTTCTTACTTTGTACCTTTGCTTCTTATGTTCTTCATTTTTGGTTTTAGTTATAAGAAAAAAATCAAAACAAAGATAATGATTTTGATTATCATTATTTTTTGGATTGCTGTCTTTTCTTCACTTGCCCATAAAGAATTCAGATTTATTATGACAATTCTTCCTTTGTGTATGATTATGGTTGCTGCTGGCATCCAGAGAGTAGTTGAAACACTGCAATCAAAAAGAAATCAACATATCCTTCTGAGTTTCATTGTAATCTTTTTAGGATCGACATCTGTTTTCCTTGCAAATTATAATTATAAATATATGTGGAAAGGGAATTCAGGTGTTTGCAATGCGATGTATTGGGTTGGAGAACAAGATGATGTAGAAACAGTTATTGTGTTTGAAACAGTGTGGTACACTGGTGGGTACGCCTATCTTGATGTAAACGTGACATGTTATTTTGTGAAGATAAGTTACTTTTTGCTTCCTCCGAGTCATATTTATAATTCAAGCTATTTTAGATATCTGTACAGTCAAAAAGGTACATATGCTATAGTGCGGGATAACGAACTTACACTTATAGAACCCATCTTATTAGAACTAAATATGACACAAGTCGCTAATGTTTCCGGTTATCCTTATGCAAAAGTCTTCACACAGGCAAGCTGATTTCATCAAGCTATTTTATTATTACCCAACAGATCGTAGACTGTATTCTTGTCGATACTCAGGTACTCGAGCCCAAATTCTCAGGATATTCCGTAGCTCAGCTGCAAAAGTTAAAGATTGTTCAGCATCTCCATGCACAACAAATGTTTTCAGTGGTTTCTTCTTTATTTGCTCAATATGAGCTCTTAGTTCTCGCTTATCTGCGTGAGCACTAAATCCTCTAATCATTTTTATTTTTGCTTTAACAGGTATTTTCTTTTGATAGATTTCCACTTCCTCTGCTCCTTCAACGATTTTTCTTCCTAGAGTTCCCCTTGCTTGATATCCCACAAAGAGTACAACAGATTTTCTCGTTGGTAATTCATTTATTAAA
>JAHLVZ010000103.1 GCA_019058165.1 Candidatus Heimdallarchaeota archaeon | reverse complement strand
AATTATCCTGAGAAAGTTAATGGTTTGTTGTTAGAAGGAGCTGTGTCCTGTGAGTTTATTCCTGCTGATGATGTTGAAGGATCACTTTTTGCGAAAGTCCTAATGAATCCTAGAATTCAAGATTTTATGTTCTTTGTTATGATGGTAATATTTTTCAAATTAATGCCTTTAGCCATCATAAACATGGTATTAAAAGTGGAAACCACTCTGTCCAAAGATGAGAGGAAGGTGTTCCTAAAGTATGTAAAATCACATCCAGCTGATTTTGAGTTGTTTAAGAAATTCATGGAAAATACTGCACCATTAAGTGACCGTGATATCGGATTAAAAAATGACCTTAGATTGTTTAGAACCATAGAACCTATGCAAACAAGCAATATCCGTTGTCCAACTTTAATAATTCACAGCCGACAAGATAATGACGTTAAATGGGAACATGCTAAGCACCTTATAGATTCCATTTCTCAAGCAGAGATTTTTGAGACATTTGGCGGTCATCTGATGTGGGTAGGACCAGATGCAGATGCAATAAGAAAGAAACGAGTTAGCTTTCTTGATAAACTCAGATAGGTATTAATGCAAGATTGATGTTAGATACAGAATTATTTTAAACATCAACTATGAATTTTAATTCAGACTCCATATGATGAAAAAAAATCAAATGCCAATTTTCTCTTCAAGTGTATCATCATTTGTTTTTCTGTTATTTATTATTTTGATAAGTAAAAGGGCAAATGGCATTAAAATTAATATAAAAACAGCAATACTACCGATCAAAAATAAACCAGGAATATTTTCTTGATTGTAAAGATTCACATTAGGGATAATTGATTCAGCAATTAATGGAGAGACAAACTGTCCTAAGTATAACAGTGTGATAAATATGCCAACCACTCTACCTCTTAGTCTATCAGGTGTGGACTGCAACAACCAAGAATTAATGTTTGGCATAAATATTCCCCATCCTAATCCCGCTATTCCGGAACCTAGCATAACAATCCAGAATTTAGAAGCAAACGATAAGAGGAGAAAACCGCTCCCAACAAGGGTCATTGTTATTATGAATATTAATTGTGTATCTAATGTCTTCTTTACGTACTTGAAGAAAAATGAAGCTATTCCAGAGGCTATGCTTGAGGTAGCAATTGCTAAACCAATAAGTAATTCACTTTCGATAGCAAAACTCGCTAAGTAAAATGAGAATTGTGATGGAATAAAAAAGAAAACAACCATAATTAGAAACATTAGTGTATAGCTTAATAACCCAACTTTTATTGGAAAACCAGCACTTTCCTCTATTGTATCATCTCTTAGTTTTTCTTGATCTTCTTCTTTTTCAATAGCTCTATTTGGTTCAGGAATGAATATTATAACTCCAGGGAGTATTAGTAAAGACAAGAAATACACAAGAAAAGCATAATTCCATGCTATATTCCCTAACGCCCCACCAAGTAAGACAAATAATGCTCCACCAAAGGACATGAGAGTAGATTGGAATCCTAGTACTTGATTTCGTTTTTCACCAAAATAATAATCACCAATAAGTGTAGTGCAACTTGTCATTATACCTGCTACAGCAAAGCCTAGCAAAATCCTACTTGCTATAATTATATAGATGTTCAAGGCATAAAAGCCTACAGTACCAAATAATGCATAGAGAACAGTTGTTGTTACTAAAACGGTTTTTCTTCCGAATCTATCAATGATTACTCCGATAAATGTTGCCCCAACAGCAATAGCTAAAGGAGTTACAGAGAGAACTAATTTTGATAATAATTCGATATTTGAAATGTGTGAGAAGTGAACAGCCATTTCTTTAAGAATAGGTGCAATGGTTGCTCCAGCCATAACAGTTAGTGTGCCGGAAAGGAGAATGAATAATTCTTGCAAAAAAGATTTAGTTTTCTCTTTCATTAGAATTCAATCAAATTATGACTGCATAGTAATTTAACTTATTTATTTATAAAAAAAGACTAGTTGTGTTTTCTCAAATTATAAATAATTCAATTACTTAACTTCAGATTTTGTTTCAGCTTTTCTCCTTGCTTCAGCTATTTTTGAAAACAAATCACTAGTAGTTAAGGGAGGAATTCTAGGATTCTCTTTTACTACTAGAGTTATTGCATCTTCTGGACAACCAATGAGACAATTCCCACATCCTATACACCTCTTTTGTTCTACAACAGCAAATTCGCTTTCCAGAGTTATAGCATCCATTTGACATCTTTCTACACAATTACCGCATCCACTGCATAGCTCTTCATTAACTACTGCTTGATAATTACTTGAAGCGTAATCTGCAGGATTTGGTATTTGTTTTAAACTTGCTAAACCTTCACAACAGCAAGTACAACAGCTACACACAAAGACCATTTCTTGTGAATTACTTAATTGGAAAATCAATCCATCTTCTTCATTCTTTTTCAAGTATTGAAGAGCTTCTTCTTTAGTTATCTCACGACCGTATCCTTGCTCTACGTACATCTGACCCATTTCACCCATTGCCATACAGACTTCTCGTCGGTCAGTTGCTTGACAGGGTTCATTTTTTAGATCTTTTGATTGTCGGCAAACACAATTCATTTTTGCGAAAGGACCTTCTGATTTTTCGAATTGAATCTTAATGTCATCATACTTGATGATTGGGTTTTCATGTTTGATTTCTATCCCTACAGGTATAGTTCGTAATTGACCTACGCCAATGTCTCTATTTGCTGGCCAAAAAGCTTCTGCCTTATATTGATCGAGATCTTTTTGAAATTCTTCAGTTAGTTTATCCACTTGAAATTCATAAATCCCAATAATGAGTAAGGCATTTGTATAGATTTTCTTACCATCTTTTGTGACCCCCGCAATTGCTCCATTCTTTGCCATTTTGTCCAAGTGTTGTCCTACTTCCTCTTTAGAAAATCCCAAATGCTTTACACGATCGAAAATCGTCTCTATTGTCTCACTCATATCCAATATTCCGGGATAACCGCATTTAAGAACTAAAGCAATTTCAGCTTCATCTGGAGTGAATAATTTCTTTAATAATCGAATTTCTACTCCTGACTCTGTTGCTGGAAATCGCATTGGGAAACTATCAAAATGCTCTTGTAATCATCTAAAAACATCCACAGTCAAGCTAACCACCAATAAAGATAAGCTAAAACTTAGGTTGTATCTAAAAAACGTTTCTCAGAAATTCTCATAGAAAAATAATGCCGATTAGTACTAAAGATAAAAAACTAATTTCTTATTATCTATAAATGGGTCAGGAAAATGGAGAAAATTAAACTTGGAAATTCAGATCTAAAAGTCTCACGAATAGGTTTAGGAACACTAGCTTTTGGTCATAAATCTAAAGGAATACAAGACAAAGAACAAATCTATGATTGTTTAAATTTCGCATTAGATAATGGTATTAATTTACTTGATACAGCTGAGGAATATGCTGGTGGATTGACAGAAGAGCATATTGGTAATGTACTAAAAGACCGAGGAGATAGAGAAGATACTGTTATAGTAACAAAAGTTTCTCATATAAACTTACATTATAAAAATGTTATAAAATCAGCTAATCACAGTCTAAAAAAATTGCAAACAGACTATATTGATGTTTACTTGGTTCATTGGCCTTTTTGTTATTACCCAATATCTGAAACAATGAAAGCTATGGATCAATTATTGGAAGAGGGAAAAATTCGATATGTTGGATTATCTAATTTTCATAATGCATTAGTACAAGAAGCCATGGATTGTTTAGAAAACGGAGAGATAGTGGTTAATGAAGTTGAATATAATCTACTTGAACGAAATATCGAAAAAGAAATAATTCCATTTCTGAAACAAAAAGGAATGTCTGCCTTAACTTATTATCCCTTAATGAGTGGGTTTTTAACAACTAATTATGATAAAAATTCCACCTTTCCTGAAAATGATTTTCGTAATCAATATGAGCTCTTTCGACATAAGGAGAATTTTGATAGATCACAAGAATTATTCGAAGCTCTGAGAGAAATTGCTGCAAACCATGACGTCAGTCCTTCAGAAGTGGCAATCAATTGGTTATTAAAAGATAAAGAGGTTATCCCCATCCCAGGAGCAAAGAAAAGAAGCCATATTGAAAGCAACATTCATGCAACTGAATGGCGAATGACAAAAGATGAAATCAAACGATTAAATACTATTACTGATAATCTTGAGATTAATTTGGATTGGTTCGATAGAGTTAGACCGAAAGAATAACAACAAATACAGATACTTAAGAATTGGTTTTAATAAAGAGAAAAAAAATTAGAAAGGAGATACGGATAACTGATTTCTCCTTATCACTTTTCTTCATGATAATAAAAGCCATTGCTATCTAGTTTTTTAATTCCTTGAGCTACTAAATCACGATATTCTGACATACGTTTGAAATGTAAATCATTCGGACCAAAAATTCCTTGAGAACCAAAAAGAAGTATAAAGTAAAGTGAATGAAGAAACAATCGAGAATTGACTCGAGCATTCAATCGTACATTAAAAGTACTTGGATCTAGTTTCCAAAGGTTCCATATTTTATCTGAAAATGGGTTAACAATTTGTTGTAACCATTTTTCAAAATCCACCGGTGAAATTAAGTTTCGCTTCCATATTGCTGCAACAACCCTACCAAGACGACCATCTTCGTTAGTTGTGAAAACTTGATTGGTTGGATAAACAAGCTTCTTCGCCAGAGCATCCAGGATTCTTTTGTGCCCATCTTTCTTTAAGTGTTGGTTGTTTACGAATTGTTTTAAGAGATCACCACAATGAGCAATCGAATGAGCCCAACTAGATTCATCAATATATCCTCGGTAATCTTGTTCGCTAATGAAGAATTCTATTGTTTTTTCAAGCCATTTGTTCAATAGATCAGATGTTAAAAATGATTTTCTCCCTTCAATCTTTCCTTCTGAAAACAGTCGATCAGCATTAAGTACTCCACAAAAGGTTAAAGCGGAAAATGATCGTAATAATACACTATCAGTTTCTGTCTCTCCAAGACCTACAAATAAATTAGTAATCATCCGATTTCCTAGTGCTATAAGCTCTGAATCGTTGTACAAACCTTTGGTACACCAAGTATATAGAATTTCAAAGCTATTATCTCGAACAGCAAGTTTGAGTGATCCTAAATTAGCTTCCAGTTCAAAAGTTATACCTTGTAGATCCGCTCCTACTGGAACAGCATAGTCATTTTCTACAATTGAAAGTATATCTGCAAGTTTCATTTCTTTTCAATTAATTAGTTTTAGATTTTATAAAAAGAATTAGTATTAGTCTTGGTATTGTAAAAAAAAGAAAGGAATTGATTATATTTCTACATTAGTAGCTAAAATCAAATCTTTCATGTTTGCCGTTTCGACAATCCATGTAAATCAATTTTCCGTTTGAATCTTTTACAAAACTAATAGATTCTCCTGGTGAGATATGTGGAGCTCCTTTACTTGCTATAAACTTGTAATCCTCTTTATGTTGTAGTATTTGCATTGAATTAGCTGGGCTCGAAATACTGGGATCCAATAAAACAAGATTTGAATTTATTTGCCCAAATAATTGTGGTCCATAATTTGTTTCATAGAAACCAATTATTTCATCAAGATTAGGACGATCTTCTGAACTTTGCAATAAATTGTTTTTAAGCATATTCAAGGAATGAATCAAAGTGCAAAGTCCCCAGAAAAGATCACCAACTGGACCACTGGATACATTTGTTAGAAGCACAACAATTGCTTTATTATCTTTCACTAATCCAGACATCGTTCTAAAACCTGGATGACCACCAACATGAAAAATTATTCCTGCTTCTGGGTTTTGTGATAAACCAAATCCTAAACCCTTGTTCTCATTATTCTTTCTAAATTGTATACGTTGCATTTCACGTTTAATATGATCTGGAAATAAAATATCGTTCCCCATCATATGCGCTTGAAAGAATTTAATCAAGTCTTCGACATTACTACTTAAACCATAAGCAGGCTTCATTATTGTAGATGGAATCTGTATAGAATCTTCTCTTTTCTTTCCGGGATATTTTAGTTTATACCCAATTGCATGCTTGTTTCTATTACCATCAGTAAGGTCTGGATAGGTATTGGTCATTTCTAAAGGAGTTAGTATTTCATTTTGTATATAATCCTCATATGTTAGCCCAGAAACAGCATTGATAATCAAACCTAAAATAGCATACCCAAAGTTAGAATATTTGACTGTTTCACTTGTTCTAAAATAACTAATGCCTTGTTTTACTTGCTTTTTTATCAAGTTCAAGTCAAGTAAATTCTCAAGAGTATCGTGTGCTATATCTCCATCAGAAGTTATACCGCTAGAGTGGGTTAACAAATGACGTATTGTTATATGCTGAAGATTCTCATCATTTTCTGATACAAACCATGGTAAATATCTTACTACTTTATCATCGAGAGATAATTTTTCTTCAAAAACTAATTTCATTATTGCTGATGCAGTGAATAATTTTGAATGGGAAGCAATGCGAAATAAATGCTGATCATTAAGCTTTGTTTTGGATTCCAGATCAGCGTATCCATACTCTTTTTGGAAAATAATTTCATCATCAATGAAAACACCAACAGCTAATCCTGGTAATTCATTTATGTAAGTTTGATAATCAAGCCAACTATCTATTAGCTTGGAAGATTTTTTTATAATTGACTTTAAATCATTTTTTTGCACTATTTACATCTTCCTTATTTTTATCTTAAACTGATGTTAAACAAACACCATTTATTAAAAAATTCTAATTATAATAAGAATAATGATTACTCTTGGAAATTGATATGTTTCATTTCTTTAGCATATTTTGAGCAAACTCTTCTGCAAGTTTAAGGTCTTTCTCATTAGGTCTCCCCTTGTTCATTCCCCCGAAATATTTCATGAAGCTATTAGTGTTAAAACCTTTACAACTAAATTCACCAGCAATCAAGTAACCTTTAGACTCCAGTTTTTTCTTGAGTGTCTTGTGCTTAGTAGCATTGTCAATCAATGCACTAGTTGAGAAAATAAATGCTTTCTTGTTGGTGACCAGTGGCAGTTTTTCAACAAGGTCTAATATTTCTTTATGGTGTTTTTCCCCATATATCCCTGAGCCAAAACCTACTAGATCAAATTCTTGGATTTCTTTAGGTTCTACTTCTTGAGGTTTCTTAATTTCTGCAGCAAGAACTTTAGCAAAGACATTAGCTATTTTTTCTGTGTTATTATGATGATATGAATAAAGAATTATTAGAGACTTCAAAAGCAACAAATCATTTCAATTATCTCGGTTCATTAACACATTATAGCTATCTATTGGGTACCCTTTCTTTTTCCACAACTGCATACCACCATTTAAACTCTTGACATCAGTAAAACCGGCTTCAATCATTATTTCTGCAGCAACTAAAGACATCCCACCACCACCACAAACTGTTACTACTTCTTTTTCTTTAAATGATTCAAGACGCTCCACATATGAAATTAGTTTCCTAGTATGGATTCGCTTAATATCTGGAATAAGTCCATCTTCTCCAACAATCCGTAGAACATAAATTAGTAAAGGAGATTGATTCGATTTTATTTTCTCATGTAGTTCATCAGGTGTAATTTCAGGTACATGCCATGCCCCTGTTCTGACCCTATTTACCATTATCTTCATGAAAGTATCAACAAGGTATATTGATCTAAATCTTGTTAGGAGTTTTCTTTTCATTTTATGGCACCATTGTGTGTTTTACTAAACAAGTTTGTTATCATTTACTATGATCTATAGTTATGACTACTTGTCCTTTTTTATGTCCTGTTTCAACATATCTATGAGCTCTAGCAATCTGCTCCAATGGATAACGTTTATCTATGACTGATTTTAGCTTTCCTGCTTCAATTAGCTCTTTGATGTAAATCAAATCCTCACTCTTAGGGTCAATTACATCAAATACCACTTTCTTTTTGCTTGTCAGTTTAAGCCAAAACATTCGTAAAAGTCGAGGTAGCCCAAAAGTTGTAAAAAGATAGATTCCATCTTTCTTTAACGATTTCTTACTACCTGAAAACGGACTCTTTCCTATGGTGTCAAAAATAATATCATAGATTTCATCACGTTTGGTGAAATCCTCTTTGGTGTAATCAATGACCTTATCAGCTCCCAAAGATTTTACTAATTCTAGTTTTGCGGTACTGCAGATCCCGGTAACTTCTGCTCCGAAGTACTTTGCAAGCTGAACGACATAAAGACCTATCCCTCCAGAAGCGCCAAAGACAAGGATTTTTTGTCCACTCTGGATATTTACTTTTCTTAAGAAATGCAATGCAGTTAATGCTCCATAAGGGATAGCGGTAGATTCCTCATAGGTCATATTAGTTGGTTTTATTGTCACAACACCATCTTCAGGCAGGCATATGTATTCAGCATATGCACCCATATTCATCAAAGAGATTCCAAAAACCTGATCACCTTTCTTGAATAGTTTTACAGCGTTCCCTACAGCATCAATTTCCCCTGCTAGCTCCATTCCAATTATAGGTTTCTTTGGTTTTCTGATACCGGACGCCATTCGAGTTAGGAGTCTAAATCCAGGAGGAGCTGTACAACTTCTTGTCCAACAATCATATTTCGTTACTGTTGTTGCATAAATTCTTATCAGTACCTCATTAACCTTGGGAACTGGTTTTTCAACTTCTTTAAGCTGAAGGACCTCTGGTGGTCCGTATTTTGAATAAACAATTGCTTTCAAAGTTATTTAACCACATTTATTGCTATTTTTCCTTGAGTGTGTCTTTCTTCATAATAAAGGATTGCTTCAGGAACCTTACTTAACGGATAACGCCTATCTATAACAGGTTTGACCTTACTAGATTCAATAAGCTCTTTCACATAAGTCAGATCCTTAGTATTTATTTTTGCCATGTATGATTTCACCTTTTTTCTCCCAAACATTGAAATCAAAGGACCTAGGAACAATGAGGTCGCGTTAAATCCACCTGCAATATAAGCCCCCTGGGGATTTAATGCCCGTTTATAATCTGAAATTGAGTGAGTTACTGCAATATCAAAAATCAAGTCATAACGCAGCTCACTTTTGGTGAAATTTTCTTTGGTATAATCAATGACATGATCTGCACCTAGCGAACGTACCAAGTCCAATTTCTTTGTACTGCACACACCAGTCACCTCAGCTCCAAAAGCTTTGGCAATCTGCACAGCAAAAGTTCCTATGCCACCAGATGCACCATTAATCAAAACCTTTTGTCCTGACTGAATCTTACCATGATCACGAAGTCCCTGCAAGGCAACTACTGATGAAACAGGTACGACCGCTGCTTCCTCATATGTTAAATTAGTTGGTTTTAACACCAAAACATTTTCAGGAACAGATATATACTCCGCAAAACCTCCAAAACCAACATCACCAATATCGCAAAATACCTCATCACCTGGTTGAAACTGTTCTACGCTTCTACCAACTTCTTCAACCCGACCCGCTACTTCGGCTCCCATTATCGGTTTTTTCGGTTTGAGCAATCCCTGCCATAAGCGTCCTAAGAACGGTTTACCTCTAACTAAACCACTATCAGCAAAATTTATTGCTGTAGCATGAATTTTTATCAGTACTTCATTGTCCTTAGGGACAGGATTTTCTACTTCTTTTAATTTAAGAACAATATCGGGTGAACCATATTTTTCAAATACAATTGCTTTCATCATTAATCCTCAATTTTGTTATTTCTTTTTAGTTACTACAGTTATTACTACATTTCCTTTTTTACGACCAGATTCAACATACTTGTGAGCTTCGACAATCTGTTCCATCGAATAACGTTTGTCTATGATTGTTTTGAGCTTTCCTGCTTCGATAAGTTCTTTGAGAAAAATTATATTTTCAATCTTTTCTTTACCACCGGAATCCTTGTCAACATCAAGGTAAATTCCTGTCTTTTTCAGCAATTTCTTACATTGTGAAGAAGAAGTCTTGCTTACAGCATCAAAGATAACATCATATGTTTCCTCGCTTTGTGTAAAATCTTCTTTTTTGTAATCAATGACTTTATCGGCTCCAAGAGATTTTACCATTTTTACATTAGTTGTACTGCAAACCCCAGTGACCTCAGCACCGAATGATTTGGCAAGTTGTACTGCAAATGTTCCTACACTTCCTGAAGCTCCATAGATCAAAACTTTTTGTCCTTTCTGGATGTTTGCTTTTCTAAGAACAATTAATGCGGTAGCTCCTCCAGTAACTACACCTGCAGCAGCTTCTTCATAGGTCATATTAGTTGGTTTTATTGCTAGTATACCATCTTCTGGAATGCATTTGTACTCAGCATAACCACCAAAATCCACTGAAAAAGTAGATGCAAAAACTTGGTCTCCTTTCTTGAACAGTGTTACATCTTTACCAATTGCTTCAATTTCTCCAGCTAATTCCATCCCAAGTATAGCTCTCTTTGGTTTTCTAAAACCTAAATACATTCGTGCGAAAAGCCATTGCGCGCGAGGAACATCGAATTTTCGCATTCTCACATCTCCTCTATGTACTGTTGTTGCATGTACTTTAATCAGTAC
>JAHLVZ010000102.1 GCA_019058165.1 Candidatus Heimdallarchaeota archaeon | reverse complement strand
GTTTACTTGTTTGATGAACCTTCAAGTTTCTTAGATGTGAAGGAGAGAATTAATGCAGCAAATGCTATTCGGACACTCATTGCGGATGATAAATATGTCATAAACGTAGAGCATGATTTAGCAGTGTGTGATGCGATAAGTGATCAAATCAGTATGTATTATGGTTCTCCAGGAGGATATGGGATTGTTACTCATCCAAGAGGAGTAAGAGATGGCATTAACATTTTCCTAGAAGGATTCATTCCTGATGAGAACATGAGATTTCGTGATTATGCTATTAAGTTCAGTCGCACTCCTGCTCCATCTGAGGGGGGAACTAGTCATAGGATTGCTTTAAGATATGGTAAATTTTCTAAAGACTTCAATGGATTCTCATTCTTGGCTAGTCCAGGTATTATTCATGCTGCTGAAGTAATTGGGATAATTGGTCCTAATGGAATTGGAAAAACAACTTTCGCGAAAATATTAGCTGGTGATGAAGAACCAACAAAAGGCGAAGTAATAATTGAGGATAATATTGCTCCTTCTTCTAAGGAATCCTCTGATGATGAAGAGAAAGAAGAAGAGAAAAGTGGACTTAAAATTGCCTATAAACCACAATATATTTCTCTTGATTTTGATGAATCTGTTGAGGAATTCTTCCTCTCAATTAACAGTGCTTTACTTACAGATCCTTGGACAAGAGCTGAAATAATTCGTCCTTTGAATATAGAATCTTTACTTGCTCGAGACGTTAAGGATTTGAGTGGAGGAGAGCTTCAAAAAATAGCCATTGCTGGTACTCTCGCACAAAAATGTGATATGTATTTATTGGATGAACCAAGTGCATTTCTTGATTCAGAAACCAGAATGGTGGTTGCCAAAGTAATTCAAAAGATTATTCGTTCAAGAACTCGTTCAGCTTTTGTTATAGATCATGACTTAATGTTTATTGATTATTTGAGTGATAATTTGATGGTTTTTGAGGGAGACCCTGGGACTAAGGGGAAAGTGAAAGCCCCAACTAACCTTCGTCGAGGTATGAATCGCTTCCTCAAAGCTGTTGATATCACATTTAGAAGAGACAAGGTCAGTGGAAGACCTCGAGTAAATAAGAAGAAATCAAGATTAGATAGAGCTCAAAGAGATATTGGCGAATTTTATTATGTGCCTTCTACTCTGGAGAAGGAATGAAACGATCACATGAAATCAACAGTTTCTTCATCTATAGGATCTAAACCATAGATCCTTTCATGAGCCCATGAAAATGGTCTTACTTTTTTCTCCATTTCTTCTAGGAACCATTCCATAATTTTTTCGCCAACTTTTTCTCCATAAATCTTTTTGGCGTTCCTCATAGTCTTGATTGTTTCATTATCATTTTTGATGAAATCAACAATTTTTACTATATTCTCTGGAGTTGAGGGGGGGACAAGTACATTTGATTTCGCATCAAATACTGATTCAGGACGATCAGTATTAAAGCGCAAAGTTAAGCATAAAACATCTTGAATCTCATTCAATTCTTCTTGAATGCTACCGGAATCCGTTAATTCAGCAAAGCACTTTCCACTCTTCCAGAACTCGATAACTTGTCCATACTCTCGCCATAAAGGTGTGAAAACAAAATTATCATATTTCTCATTTGCTTGTAACACTTTCTTTCGTAAGTTAAAAAATTCCAATGCCCTTTTTGTAGCAGTTAATTCAACCCACGTTATCGGAACGCCTTTTTTAACTAGGTCTAAAACGCCTTTCACAATTGCCTTGAATCTTTTAGAGATAAGATTTCCTCTTCTATGAACATCCACACGAATCCAGTCATCATATTTTTCCAAATCAGGATAATCATCAAATGCAGAGGTTTCTGATTTAGGTACTAGTTCCATAGCATCTACTACAGAATTACCAACAACTCGTATAGATTGTTCTGGATAGCCTTCTCGTAAGAGATTTTCTCTGCTGGTTTCACAAGAAGCAAGAAGATAAGCAGCACCGGCACCAGAAATAAAGGTATCCCATTGTTCTGGCCAAGGTTCAGCACGATTGAGCTCCCATTTCCCATCCCATTGTTGGTGAATGAATTCTTTTACATCAGGAACTGTTTCCTTAAACAGATTCAAATTCTTGAATGAAATAGGATTCATACCTCGAATACCAGCTTCATTTTGAGCAACGCCAGATCGAGTTGCTAAGAACCAAGAAGCAGAAACAATAGCTGCCGTAAGTGTGTCACCATGTGGGATTGGCATTACAATTCTATCTGGATATTCTTTTTTCAACCATTTTCCTATTGCTCCTACTTTGTAAAAAATCTCTACGGATTTTTGCATCAAGTCGCCTTTTATTTGCAGGTCAATCAATGGATTCATTTGGAACTCTTTAATGCCATGCCCTAATAAATCATCAAAATGTTGTCCAGTTGTTGCACAAATAACAGGTATATTTTTCTTGTTTGCCCAATAGAGAAGAGGTGCTTGTTTATAGAAATCAGGTTTAGTTCCAATTGCAACCATTAGGACCCATTTATTCTTATCGGATCCATCGATAACTTTTCTGATTTCTTTTTCATTTACTTTCGGTGGAATGAAATTTGGTTCAGGGTAATTGAAAGGTTCCATTAACGCCACATTTCCTTTTAATAAATGTCTGAGATAAAATAGTATTCTCTTGCTTCAATTATATAATTTTTTGATGATTTCTCATAAAGATACACTTTTTCTTAGCATTTCAATGTTGATTTTACCTGCTGAGAAAGTTTTTCCGGAATTAACGTTGTTAATAGTTAATTTTGCAGGAGCAAATAATGCTGGATCGATCTTGTAGAAATCGCCTTGTGCTTTTTTCACCACATCGAAAAACAGTGATCCATAGCTGGATGAATTTGATGAGATTGCTTTCTCTAAGAACTCCTTTAGCTCTGAATCATCTTTGTAGCCAACTTGTAAATACACATCTGACCCATAAATTAGCATGTCGTTTGTTCGTCCAAGCATAACATCTGTTTTCTTAGCAATTGGTGCAATAGGTGCTATCCCACACGCTGATTGAATAGATGTTATGTCAAAGCCAAGATCATGTAATTTATGAATAGCAGTTTCAACTGAACGACCAGATATTTGAGTTGATCCTGCGACACTTGTTGTAGGAGTAACAATAATGCACAACCCTTCTAAGACAATTCCACATTTCTCCGCAATATAGGACATGATCTTATCAGTGGGGTATTTGTTTGTCTCGAGAACAATAACCGTCTCATTATGATTATCTCTAAAGTGTAATTTTTCATAGATGTCCTTTGGTTTCTTCGCGAGAATTCTTGCAGGACCACTACCCATTGCTTGATATCCGTCTTTGTTTATAGACCAACCCGCAAATTGAGAACCCATAGTAGCAATTGCAGGAAAATCAGTAACAACTGTGATTGTAGGAAAGATAAGGTCTTCATAAGATTTCAATCCGAGAGAAACTTCTGCAAGCCCCCCCAAGCACACTTGGGTTGTATATTCACCAGCTAAGAAACCTCCTTGTGCTTTCACTCCCAGGTCGAAAATTGATGGGCCTAAATCAGTATCTATAAGAATCCCTCTCAGGATTTCCTCCATCTCAAGCATTTCATCAAATAATTCCACGGCAGCTTCGTTCATTTTAGTCTCAATTTTTTTCTTATTTGACAAAGAATTTTCACCTTTTGCTTCTTCTTTGATTGCTTATCATAAATCTTTCAAATTAATCTTAATACTACCCAATTCTCCATCATAATTTGAGCTTGTTATCTGAATGATCTTTTCATTATCTTTTACTGCTGTAATTGCATGCTTCATTGCTAATTTTAAGTCTTGTTCACTTGCAGCATTAATTACAATCTCATATACACAGTGTGCTTTTTTTGGTAATAAGCTATCTTCAATTTTATCCATTAATGTGGGACAGAATTGATGATTTGTTGATTCATCCAAGAATGAGTATTTTGAACCTATCTTTGATCCTGAGCGACAAATTCCTCCAGGAAAGGATGTTATTGCTTCTGCAGATGAATCTTGTATTTTCTGAATTGCCAATTTAGTGGCAGCAAGTGTTTCAACAATCGATTCTCCAATAAGGATAAGAAGACCTCCAGCTATGCCTTTTGCAAAATTAAATGACTCATCAATTAGAAATGAGCCATCCATGACTGGAATTTCCCACATAGTTCGTCCATATTTTGAAATCTTTTTCTGGTGACCATCACCAAAGTACGAAATGAGCTTCCCAATTGGTGCATTCTTCTCTCCCTCTTCTAAGTAATTAAAAACAGAAGTTGTGGGTGCAGTCATTGCACTTTGAGAAATCCTAGCTAAAAGCTCATCTTTCATTAGCTTACTTCGTTTTGTCCAAATTTGTATAATAACGCCAGGACGATTATCTGGAGTTTCTTTTGCTAGAACAATTCTTTCAATTCCCGCTTCAGCAGAACACATAATAATACTTGTAGCGAAACCCACAGTATTTTGAGCAGCTTCCAAAACTGTTTCTTCATCAATTGCTGTAATTAGAATCCGAGAAAACCACATTTTGAAGCATTCTGAAAAAGTGTCAACAATTTTATCTTTAGACATATTTTTAACTCCTTTTTTTCTTCATGATTTCGCTCGTTTTTCATGTGCGAGAATATGGTCATTATACACATTTTGCCACCTGAATTCTAAAATTAAAGGAACAATTCCTAATGTTAGAAATGTCAAGAAAATGAATACAAGCATAGCTTTGTATCCTTCTATGCAATTTGTTTTACTTTGTGTTTTTGATGTAGCAATATGCTCATGCAAAAGATGATATTTGACATATACTGAGTAAATTGGTAGGAGAAAGAGAAAGACAAACATAGTGGTTGGATTATTCCTTGTCGGATATGCTTCTAATTCAAAATCGAGGACCTTTTGATAGTGTTCTTCTAAATCCCTGAAAAGCCAAAGATAATAAAAGAGATAGTATATTCCAAAGGTAAGTACAGAGAATATTAGTACTCGTCTGTATCTTCTAGTTGTTCCGTATTTATGTTGCTGTGGCATTATCTTCATCTCCAATTACTAACTACTAATTAATGATATAAGGGGAAAAAGAAAAAGATTTTTCTCCTTCCTTAAATAGTTACTTTACTTTAGCATCTCACTTGTTTTCAAGCTTTTCCAAGCTTCTGCATCTCCCCGTTTGATTTTCTTAAACTCGGGTATGTGTCTTAAAACCAGAACTAACCATCCAGCTAAAGCGTACAATAGTATAAATTGCCATCCCAACCCATCTATGAAATATGTGTGGCGCCAGAAAGCTGCTGGTAAACCAAATTTGAATGAGCTTCCTGGAACAAATAAATCGATTAAATACCAGAATGGTGTTACAAATGTTGCAGCCCAACAGGCTCCTATTCCTGAAAATCCTGAGAGTCTTATTAGTGCAAATAAGAAGAAAATCCACACAAATAAGGTCGGCCAATAAAAGTAGAATAGTAATCCTGCATAGGTTCCTAGTCCTTTCCCACCTTGAAATTTAAGGTACGGCATCCAACAATGACCAACAACAGCAAGAATACATGCAAGAATAACATAATACTCCGTAAACGTTCCTGGATCTCCTGATAATGGAGAGATTAGATACTCGACAATAGCAGCTGCAATCATATCCTTTGTTCCATCAACCCCGAAGGTTATTGCCCCCCAGGGCCAAAGACCAGCAGCTCTTATGGTGTTTCTAGTGCTAACGGAACCAGAACCAAATTCTCGTGGATCAATTCCTGCAACAAGTTTTGAAACTATATAGGCAGTCGGAAAACCTCCTATGAGTAATCCGATAATAGGTGAAACAATAAATGGCCAAATAATTGTAATAGACAATGTAAATCACTGAAGCGATTCTATTGAATACTACTTTAAAAAAAATTCGCTTGAAAGATATAGTAAAAGAAAAATGTGAAAGAATTGGAATATTCTAGATTAAGAGAACGTTCTTTTTCTCAAGTTTTATTAATCCAGCTTTATCTAATTCTATCATACGTTCCTCAATAGTTTCCTCAGTAAGATTAAGAATTAATGATAAATCCTCTATTGTTAGTTCTCCACCACGTGATGCTAGTGTTTGTATGATTCGTTGATCAATTCGTTGAGGTAACAAATCGAAAGCTATTGCTCTAATTTGGCGCCTAATATTGGAATAGGTTGCTTCTGCAATTGATTTAGCAATGTTAACCTTGTTTAACTCCTTACTAAGATCTTTAAGTAAATTACTGTAAACAGAGAGTTTTTCCTTTGAGTTAGGAGTTTTCCCAAGCTCAGCACACTTTGTTACGATTTCAGCCAGCTCTGGGAAATCTTTTGGTGTTTTTATTTCTATTCTTGGGACATCAAACATTCCTATGTCAAACATTTCTGGGGATATCTGGACTTCCACTCTTACAGCTCGAGCTATTTGATAGTATCTTCTTGGGGCGCCTTGGCCAGCATCTTTGAAGTCGGAATCTAATAATCCTGATTCTTCTAGTAACTGAAGATGACGGAAAATCGCTTGCTGACCCAGATTAAGGTTGAACGCTAGTTGAGTTAAATACATAGGTTCTGAAGCCAGCATGGAGAGTATTTTGCGTCTTGTATCACTCTTTAATGCTAGGAAAATCTTGTCTGGGTCTGCCATAATTCATTTCACTCATATTTCATGGATATTGAAGAAGAAATCCTATATGTAAGGAGTTCCTCCTTCTTTGAACTTATCAGTAATAGAACGATATTTCTTCATATCCTCAGAAGAACCTTTGTGGATTTTCTCTAAAGATTCTAGAAGCAATTTTTGAGTAATCTTAAAACCTTTTGTTTTTAATTTCTCTAAAATATCTTCTTTCGAGGTACTTTTTCCGATGAATTTCCTAACAGCAAGCATCCCTGCTTCTTTTGTAGCAGCAGCTATATCTGCACCAGTGTATCCTTCTGTAATTTTTGCTAACTCATCAATATTTACGTCACTTGCTAAGGTCATTTTTCTTGTGTGTATTTTGAGAATTTCTTTACGAGCTTTCAAGTTAGGGACATCAAGTGAAATAAACCGATCTGTTCTACCAGGTCGTAAGATTGCAGGATCGATAATATCAGGTCTATTTGTAGCCATAACTACAACTACATTCTTCAATTTTGATAAACCATCTATCTCTGTCAATAGCTGACTAACAACTCGTTCTGTAGCGTTGCTATCATGTGATCCTCCTCTCTTAGGAGTTATACTATCAACTTCATCCATAAAGATAATACAAGGAGCTGATTGGCGAGCTTTTCTGAAAAGCTCTCGTATAGCTTTTTCAGATTCACCTACCCATTTGCTCATTACTTCTGGACCCTTAATACTGATGAAATTTGCTTCACTTTCCGTTGCAACAGCTTTTGCTAAGAGAGTTTTACCAGTTCCCGGAGGTCCGAATAATAGGATTCCTTTTGGTGGTTCAACACCTGCTTCCTCAAAAACTTCTGGATATATTAGTGGCCACTCAACAGCTTCTCTTAATTCTTGAATAGCATTATTTAATCCACCAATCTCAGTCCATTTGACATCTGGTTTCTCAACGAACACCTCTCGCAACGCGGATGGTTCCACCATATTCAAAGCGTTATCAAAATCTGCTTGCTTGACTTCAATTTCTTGTAAAATATCTGGAGGGACTGTTTCTTCTTGCCAATTAATTTTGGGTAAAATTGTTCTCAGAGCACTCATCGCAGCTTCCTTTACAAGAGCAGACATATCAGCACCAACAAAACCATGTGTAATAGTCGCTATTCTACCAAGATCAACATCTTCTGCTAAAGGCATACCTCGAGTGTGGATGTGGAGAATATCTAGTCTTCCTTTTTTATCTGGTACTCCAATCTCGATTTCGCGATCGAAGCGACCACCTCGTCTTAATGCAGGATCTATAGAATTAACACGATTTGTTGCTGCAATAACTACAACTTGACCTCGGCTTTCAAGCCCATCCATTAAAGCCAATAATTGTGCTACAACTCTTCGCTCAACTTCGCCTGTTACTTCTGATCTTTTGGGAGCAATAGCATCAATTTCATCTATGAAAACAATAGAGGGAGCGTTTTCTTCTGCTTCTTTGAAAACACCTCGAATGTTTGCTTCGCTTTCCCCGTAGAATTTTGACATGATTTCAGGTCCACTTAGATGAATGAAGTGAGCATCGGTTTCATTAGCAACTGCTTTTGCTAACATTGTTTTCCCTGTTCCAGGGGGACCATATAAGAGTAAACCTTTGGGGGCTTCAACGCCCAATTTTTCAAAAATTTCCGGATATCGTAAAGGTAACTCAATCATTTCACGTAATTTTTGAATTACATCTTCTAAACCACCAATATCCTCATAGCTAATTCGAGCTATTTTCTCATCTTCTGCAGACATTGGGGCAGATCGAAGATCAATATTTGTTTTTGCTGAAACAACAACAGTGTTCAATTGTTTAGGTGCGACTCGCGCAACTTTGAAAACTATTTGATTTCCACCGAGAATTTGTATTCTTATCGAATCACCAACAGATACTGGACGACCTGTAAGTATTTGTAAGAGGAATCTTCCATCAAGCTCACCTCTGATATTCTGAGTGGGAGCAACTACTACTTTAGTTCCAGTAGGTGGTTTTATTTTCTTAATCGAAACAAATTCATCTAATCTGACACCGGAATTCATTCTAATAGTGCCATCAATACGAATAATTCCTTTTCGTTCATCTTCTGGATAACCAGGCCATACTTTCGCGGCAGTTCTTATTTTACCATTTATTTCAATAATATCGCCTGCAGTTAAGTCTAGTTGTGCCATTAATGAATGACTAATTCTAGCTAGACCCTTACCTACATCGCGATACTGGGAATCTGATACTCGTAATTGAATAGTATCATCACTACTTCCTTCTGTACTACCAGCTGTAGACATTTTATGTACATCTCTTAATTTTTTTTAATAATTTATAACATATTTTTGAAGAAGGAGATTACTCGATCTTCACTTCAAAACCTGCTTCTGCTTTTACAGGTTCTTTTCGTTCAACGGTCAATTCTAAAATACCGTTTTTGTATTTTGCATTGGCAGTTTTAGGTTTAATTCGAACTGATAAATCTCTCTCAGTTGAATAATTTCTATCACCACTCACAGCTTCAATTATAATCTTTGATTCAGTGGTTTTTACATTGATATCTTGCTTATCCACGCCAGGAAGTTCGGCAATAACCCGAACAACTTTATCTTCAATGAAAACATCGACTAATGGTTCCCGATCCTTAGAAGCAATTGGTACACCTTTCTCTGAAGGTTTAACATTACCAAATTCCTTGAAAACAGGTTTACCATCTGGACCAACTGACATGTTGAACCCCCAAAGCATGGGACCCAGTTTCTTTCTTATGGCTTCCGGATCAGAGGTATCAATATGCTGCATCATTCTTTCGACTTCTCGCATCATTTGTTCCATAAAATCTTCGTTGAACATTCCGCTTTCTTCAAATAAATCAAAAGGCAACCATGGAAACATTTCTTTCCATCGTTTGAAATCATCATCCTTCTTTTTTCGCCAAGACATTTTTTTTTCCTCACAGTAAATTATTTAGTGTTTTTCTCACCATTTAGTGAATTACTCACTAAAAAGTTAATAGTAAAATGTTTATCTAAGTAATATTTAAACCTTACCATATTTTTTGAAAAAAGAAAAAAGGGTTGTGATTCAAAAAAGAAGAAAGAAAAAAGAAAAGAAAATTAGTTGCTAGAGTGAATCCAACAACTAGTTAATGTCAACCTTTAAACGAGACAATATTTCGTTAATTGCCTTTTCCTTTTTATCAATACCAGGCACGTTCTTTAGAATTATTGACTTGGTTGCTCTAGGAGGAGTAAGAATTAGTGTACCAAATCTGAAGAATGCCCATTCTATAACGTCTGGATACTCTTTTACTATAGACATATTAGTCGCAGGATATCGTTCTATTCCGCCTAAAATTCCTTTTCTATGTAAGAGCTCATTGCCTTCGACGATATAGTAGTTTGTATTAGCAGCTATCACTGTAATTATTAAAATCATAAACAACAAAATAGCTAAAGCAAAGTAGACTTGTGTTGATAGGTAGACTCGCATAGTTAGTTGTATATTTTCCAAGAATCCAAGAAATGCATTAAGTAGGAAAAAGCCACCTACGACAATTATAATCAACAAAGCAATAATAATAGATCTTGCACGGTTGAAATCAAAAGCAATCAAGATTAAATTCAAAGAAAAGAAAATCATGAAAATAATACCCAATACGTCCATGTATCCTGGACCCACTAGAATATCTTCTAATGGTAGAACTCTGTATCTATTTAGTAAGAGTTGAGTAATCCCAAATGTGAGAGATACAATAAACGAAGGAAAGAATAAAATCATTGAAGAATAAGAGCGAATTTTCACTCTGTCTATGTATTCTTCTTCTGCTTCATCTTCTGCATCTTTTTCCTCATCAAGAATTACAGGATCAATTATCTGCTTTTCGTAAGAAGGCTCTTCTTGCCTAGATGCAGAATAAGAAGGGGCTTCTTCTTGAGGGGGTGCAGGAGGTATAGG
>JAHLVZ010000101.1 GCA_019058165.1 Candidatus Heimdallarchaeota archaeon | reverse complement strand
GGTATGATGGACGAAAAAGTAATCCAAGGCATTAAAGCTTTTGTAGATGGTGTTATAGAATTCAAAGCTGAAGAAGACGAGAAAGGTGTTTTACAAAGAAAACTACGGATTGTTTTTGCACCAAATATTAGGAAATCTGGTTGGATCAACTTATATCAAGAATGATTTAGTGTGCTAGGAATTGCACTACTATTCATTTTCTTTCTTTTATCTTCAATATTAGAATTATATTGATAAATTTAAATAGACCATTGTCAAGGATTACCTCGTGGACAGATATGGCTGAATGGTATGACTATGTTCTTGCTTTATCACCTTCCGTTGTAATACTTGGATTATATTTGGCAAGTTATCTCATTGGAAAAAGAAAGAATAAAGCATTCGCACTTGAGATGCTGTCGAAAATTGCTGTTCCTCTGAATGATTTTTGTGATTCTTTCGAAAAGGTTACCCAAGAAAAGGAACGCTATCAGTTGGTGTGTAGACCAACCAAAGATGCCCCAATGAAGTCTATGATCGTTCTTGGCATCCCTCTAGGGAGACCGTTTATTATAGGTTTCATTTGGGATAAAATTAAGAAAAACAAAGATAAATACACTCTCTCAGCAAACTTGAAGAGAAGACCTCCCTTTTCGCTTGAAGTGCTCTCTAAAAAACGAAAGAAAGTTTTGAAAGGAGACCAAGATTACTTCATGGAACTAAAAGAGTTAAGCACTACAGGATTTCTTCAAGAGTTTTTCATTATAAAAACAAATAATACAAAAATGGCAACTAAACTACTTTCGAATGAACCCCTATTAAGACTATTAGCAAAAACTCGTAATCAGACACTTTGGTTGTCCTTGAGAGAAGAAATAAAAGAAGTTGGAATGCAATTCGAGTCCATTTTTGAGTATGAAGAAGAACAGATAGAAAATACAGTTGATCTGTTCCTAGAAGTTATTGATGCAATACCATATCCTAAGAATTGGTAAAACAATTTGTAACCATTAAACGCATCAAACATTTGTATTTATTTTCGAAATTGTGCAAGTACTTCAGGGATTTTTTCGATAACATCAGTTGCCAATAAACTGTTACCAAAATCCTCTGCTGCAAATTCTCCTGCTTTCCCAGTTAGATAAGAAGCTGCACAAGATGCTCTGAATAAGTTTGAATTAACAGCACAAATTGCTCCAAGAATCCCAGCGAGAACATCTCCTGTTCCACCAACAGTCATTCCTTCATGTCCGGTTCTATTGATTTTGTATTTTAGTCCATCACTAATAATATCATATTTACCTTTTAATATGACAGAACAACTATGCTTCTTCGTTTTCTCAAGAACAATTTGAATTTGATCTTGCCATTTTTCTTTCAGTACATCTCCAAATACAATCTTAAATTCCCCTTTGTGCGGGGTTAAAACAATTGGTTTCTTCTTTAATATAGCTAGATTTTCTGATAGAGCCTTTAATGCATCAGCGTCAATCACAATTGGTTTATTTTTCGGTACTTGTTCTAAAATTTCAATTACAAATTTGAGAGATTGAGGATTATCACTCATCCCAGGACCTAAGACCATTACATCGAATTTTTTGAAAATTTCAAGGATTTCAGGAATGTGATTTGGTGTTAAATAATCTCCTTCAAGTTGTCGAACGATCATGTTTGGCGAATCAGATCTAACAGAATTTGCTATACTCTCCGGAATGCAAGTGATCACTAAATCAGCCCCAGTTCTTAAAGCGGCTCGAGAAGCTAAAACAGGAGCGCCTGAATATTTAATACTCCCACCTACCACTAAAACAGATCCATTTTCACCTTTATGAGAAGTAGCTTCTCTCTTAGGTATTGCTAATTGTAGGTCACCTTTTCCAACGAATAGCTCTGCTTCTGGTGGCACACCAATTCCTTTCACAATTGTTTTTTCTTTCAGTCCTTCTACTGTTAAGCAAGGTTTTGTATCGTGAAATGTTACAACTAAATCTGCTGCAACCATCATTTTTGTTTTCTTCGGAATATCAGAAAACATACCGGATGGTAAATCTACACTTACGATTGGTTTGTTTGCGTTATTCAATGCCTTAATCGCACTTTTTATTGGTTCATAGGGTTCACTTGAAATTCCTATACCTAGTAAAGCATCAATTATTAATTCTACATCTGTTAACTCATTTTTCATGCGAGAAATTTTAGAAGAATCATTTATGATAATAATATCAATAGAATTCTCCATTTGTTTCAATATTTGAAAATTCTGTTTTGAGATAGCAGTTCGGATTTTATTCTCTTGCCCAAGTAAAATAAGCTTTATTTTGCGATCCTTTGATGCGAGATGTCTTGCAGCAACCATACCATCTCCACCATTATTTCCTGTTCCACAGCAAATTGCTATAGATTTTGCTTTTGGGTAATGCTCTAAAACCACTTGAGCTACTCCAGCTCCTGCATTCTCCATTAATTGGGCTACAGAAACACCTAATTCTTCACTGTTCAGATCGATGATTTTTACTTCTTCGGCAATTATCACCATGGGTTTCATCTCTTGATGAATGCTAATTAATTAGTTATTAACTTAAGTAGGATTTTCTTCTTCTTTTTGTTTTGCCTTTTCAATGGCTAGTTCTATTTCCTGTTCGAGCTCATTAACGATTTGTAGATATTCTTCTGAAAAAATATTATTCTCTCGAGTTAATCTTCTTGTTAAATTTGCATATTCCTTAACAAATTTCTCAAAATATTCTTCAGTTTTTTTGTTAGACCGTTTACCCACAATAAAAACAACTTTTGCAGATTTAACTAGATTTTTGTGAACTATATTAATGGAATTGACTGTTTCAATATTATTTACAATATGTTCTTTTATTCTGTACAAAGATTGATGATTTATTTTATAATCTAGCAATTTATCAATATGCAATTTATAGAGAAATAAAAATTCTTTCAATTCGATAACTTCAAGCTCAATTGAGGATATGGCTGCAAGCAGTTGTCTCTTTAATTCATTAGATTCTCGAGTTTTAGCCTTTCCGAGAAACTTCTGTAAATCACTTGCATTGCTTAGAATTCCAGCTTGACATTTAATTTGGAATGAATTGTAATATTTAAGGAAACGTGTCTGAAAATCGGATGTTTTCTTGAACAATTGCTTAAGAATATAACCAAGCGACTGTGATTCCTTAAGATTCTGACCCAAATTTCATCATCCCTTAAAACGCAAATTCTTACTTCGTTCTTGTGCTTTGTGTTTAAATATATTAATTATCCCCTTTTATGACTTTCAGTTACGGTAGAAAATCATTTTTTAGAGATATTTCATAAAATTGTTTTTGTTTCTTTAGTGCTATTGTTGTCAAGATCAATTTCACATAAATCATCATCACAGTATTCATGAGTCATTCGTTTTCCTTTAACGCGTAAAATAGCGTTGAAAATAACGAATAATGAAACACCCATGTCGCCAATCAATACAGCCATCCATAAATCGATCCAACCAAAATAAGAAAGAACAAAAAGAACTACTTTAATCAAAATAGCTATAGTAATGTTCTGAACTATAACCCTCATTGCTTTTCTACTAATTGTTATGAGATAATGTAAAGCTTCGAAGCTATCTGTCATAAGAGCTATATCTGCAGTTTCTAAGGCAATATCTGACCCCTTTGCACCCATTGCTATACCTACATTTGCATGAGCGAGAGCTGGAGCATCATTTATCCCGTCACCAATCATAGCTACGTGTCCATAGGTTTCATAAATTTCATCTATAATTTTCATTTTTTGATCTGGAAGTAATTCAGCATAATACTCGTCTATCTCGAGTTGACTAGCAATTTCACTAGCAGTTTTTGAATTATCTCCTGTTAGCATTATCGTTTTCTTTATGTTTAATTCCTTTAATTCCTGAATCATACCTTTTACGTGAGGTTTGAGCTGGTCATAAACTGATATAAGACCCACTACTTTGTCATCATTACATATGATTACAGTGGATTTTTGTTCTGATTGCATTATTGCTAGACTAGTTGCTAAATGATCATCCATTTCTATCTCGTTTTCGACTACAAATCTATGGTTTCCTACAAACCATTTTTGTCCATTAATTATTCCTTGGACACCTAAACCGGTTATTGATTTGAAATCTGTAACTTTTACAGCTTCAATTTTTTCATCGAGCATTTTCTCTTTAATCGCCTTAGCTATAGGATGCTTGGAGTTAACCTCGAGAGAACCACTTATTCGAAGTAATTCAGATTCTTTATAATCATCAATTGTAATAATTTCTTGCACTTGCGGATGACCCAGCGTCAAAGTTCCTGTTTTGTCAAAAGCAAATACTTTCGTTCTACTCATGCTTTCTATGTAGGCTCCTCCTTTTATAAGAACACCATTTCTTGCTGAACGACTAAGTGCAACAACAATTGTGATTGGCGTAGATAGTACAACAGCACATGGACAAGATATTACTAAAATTACTAATGCTATTTTAACCCAGACCGCTAAATTTTCTACGTATAATCCTCCACCGAATAGTGGGGGAATGAAAGCAGTAATTAATGCCACAACAAACATAATTGGAGTGTAGTATTTGGCAAAATTATCAATGAAACGATCAATAGGTGCTCGTTGATCTGAATTCTCTACTAATTCCACAATTTTCCTCAAAAAAATGTCTTCATATTTTTTTGTTACTAGAATTGTTAATACACCATCTTCACAAAGAGTTCCTGCAAAAACTTCATCGTCTTTTGTTTTTAAAATCGGCATTGATTCACCCGTAATCGGAGCTTGATTTACGTATGACTTGCCTGAAAAAATGACTCCATCTAAAGGGATTCTTTCTCCTGCTTTTACGATGATATGTGAATTTATTTCAACGCTTGTTGCAGGGACAATTATATTTCCATCGCTGGTTTCCAATGTTGCTTTTGATGGTGCGTAATTAAACAAACTTTCAATAGAATTCTTCGCACTCTCAACACTGATGTTTTCTGCTAATTCAGCTATAGAAAATAGGAAAACGATACTAGTTGCTTCTATATCTTCCCCCAGAATTATTGCACCAATTGCTGCGACAGTCATTAGTATATTTATGTCAATCTTCAATCCTTTTAAGGAGAAGAAAGCTTTCCTAAAAATAAACAAACCACCAATAATCATACCGAAAATGTAAGCTATACGAGAACCCATCGGTTTTTCAAAAGCAAATTGTAATAATGCCCCAATCAACAACAATAATCCTGAAACGATTATTGTATATAGCTCTTTTTTCTTGAAAATAGATCTCCAGATGCTTTGTTGATGACGTCTCTCTAATTCACTTTGTATTTCATCTTCTGATTTATATTCTGAGCTCTCTTCTTTGTATAGAGAGTAACCAGCTTTTGTGATTACTGATTTTATTTGTTCCTCAGATACTTTATCTGGCTCGATTTCAAAATAGATTTTCTTGAAGACAATGTTTATTCTAACGTCAAGTACACCATCTAAACCCTGGAGCTTCTTTTCCAGAGTTTTTCCACAACCTGCACAATCTATTCCTATAACTTTGTAGGTAAGTTTTTTACTTGACATCTTGAATTTTACAGCCTAGTTTTTTAAAACTTGTTTACCAAAACATTAACTCTCACTCACTTTAATCTATAGTTTGATTTAGAAAATAAGAAAGCAACAATTATTTGCTTATATTTGAAGGAGTATGAATTTTCTTCAAAAACGAGACTTATTACTAGTTTTTTATACGATAAAAAGGAAAGAAATCTCTGAATAAAAGAAGCTTAAAGGAAAATAATCTGGTGTATATGAATGAGTGAGAAAAAAAATTACACAATACCATTAATTCCCTGGGTTATCTATTCCATAATTGTAGTTTCTTTGTTAATCACATCTATATTCTTAGTTTTTGTTAAAATTGATAATTCTTTAATGTATTTTAGTGAGTCAGATTTAATTGTTAAAGTGCAGATTATTTTTGGGGTAGTTTTAGTTACATTAAGTTGTATTGCCCCAGTTTTTTTAAGAATGGCTAGGAATGTTGATAGAAAATCAGCTATTAAATTCTATTTGATAATTGGTATTTTTCATTCTATAGGTAGTTCGATAGGTTTTTCTGGATGTATGAATTTTTCATTTATAATAGGTTCTTTTTACGGTGGCTTAGAATCATCAACGACTATTCTTTATGGTGCTGGTTTTATTATTTACACAACAATATTTATCCTTACAAACATATTTGGTCTAATCGTATTTTTTTCAGCTCTACTTGAAACAAAATTTGGATATTTCTTAAGACTTCTATTTAAAAATATATTTTCTAGTAAGAAACAATCTTTACTGTATATTCTAGGTATTTTTCTATCAGTTACATTGTTGATTTCATTGCGATTATGGTCTTCGACAGCAGAGGATCTTGCAGCTCGAGATTTTCTTACGGATCAAGATTTTGAGTTAAAAATTACTACATATATGCCAGAAGAAATCCCCTTAATACTTGACTGGTTAAATAATGACCCCATTGTCAAAAAGACATATGAAATGTATTATAATCTCGCATGCTTTAATGCTGAAGAAAAAAATCCTGATTATATTTTCGATCCGCAAGAAGATCCTAGTGATCCGATTTCAATTACGGCTTTAGGTTTGTGGCCGAAAGATTCCTTAGATCGAATAGAAACTCAATTCTCTGTTCGTGGTTCATTTGATTTACAACTTGGTGAGGTTCTTATCAGTGAATATGAAGCAAAGGAAATAGAAGGAATTGTAGGTTATGCTATTGAGCCAGGAATGAAAATTAATCTTAGCATTGCTAGAAGAAGTCCGGAATTAGGAGAAGTTCGCCTCTTTCATATGGAGTTACGACATTTCTATAATGTAACTGTTAAAGGTATTTACCGTCCAATACCAACAATTTCAATGCTCCAAAAAACCTTCTCCGCAAGCTTTCTCAGAGATTCAGTAATTTTCTTGCGAGAAAACATTATCGATTCAGACATCCTTCAAATGAGAGCAAACGGAATACAACCAGCCATTATGGTAAAAACCGAAATTGAAGAATTAAAAAGAAATGGTATTGGAGAAATTCTAAATATTCTTGAGGATTTAACAGATAGACTGAAAATTGCCTACCAATCTTCACAATATATAATTCTAGATACTCCGACAATAGAGCTTCAACAATCATATAGTCTATCCCAAACAGCAATTGTCTTTATGGTGCCAGTCATTGCTTCTAGTGTAATTTTAACTTTATTTACTACGAATATTGTAATTGAAAAGAGAAAAGGTCAGTTGTATACCATAAAAGATCGGGGAGGACAGAACTGGCAGATAATTGGATTAGTGCTTTTGGAATTCTTAATCTTAACATTTATTGGAATATTACTCTCTATAGCAGCTTCTTTTGTAATTGCTTCCTCAATTCCAGCCATTGCTTCTGGTAGTTTTTCGGGAGCAGTTTTCAGAGAGTTTATAACAAAAGTAAAATTCCCTTTTACCTTAACACTTTACACAACCGTTAGCGTTCTTTTAATTTCTAGTCTATTCGTTTTAGTGAAATTAGGAATAATTTTACGAAATAATGTTGAAGAGAAGCAAAAACAGACGAGAGAACGCATTCAAAAACTGGGAATAATAATCACTGTAGGGGGACTACTTGCTTTTACCTTGATATATTTGATATATAATACGATTCAAAATCACATGGATATTGTTGATGTTTACAACTTTGATATTTACCAATCACAGCAAAACATGATGATCTTTCTTTCAATAATTCTATTGATAATTCTTCTGGCAATAGTTGCTACACTTCTCAGTAATAATATTCTTGGAAAATTAAAATGGTTGTATGACAGGTTTTTCTTAAAGAAATCATTTTTTGTTACGAATTCCTTGAGAAATTCGCAGAACAAATTAACTACAATTTTAATAATCCTCATCATTATCTCATGCTTCAATGTTTTCACATTAAACATCTATGCAACGATTAGAGCTAATGAACAAGCAGAACAATATTATCAAAATGGAGCGGATTTACGGATTCACACATCCTATGTAGAATCCTCTTATAAATCAAATATAATAGCTATTGAGGGGATAGGAGAAATAATGCCAGTGTTGAGAACTGATGGTAAGCTAATCTATAATAGAGTTACAGTTTACGGAATCGATCCTATTATTTATTCTAGAATTGGTCGGTGGGATAGTGTTTATACGAATCGAGATATAATAAGCAATATGCTACATAATCTGAATCAAACAGATAACGGGGCAATAATCAGTGATTTTGTTTCAGAAAGACTAAATCTCACCATAGGATCAAATTTCACTATAGCAGATTTACCTTTTGCAAGTGCCTACGAATCCTTTGAAGTTAAAGGTATTATTCATTCGGCACCAGGCCTTGGTCTTGCATATGGCATTAATATTGAATTAAACCAACCAAATCAAGAATTCCTTCTAGTTAATGAAAGAACATTGAGAGAAAACCATTCGATCACAGATACAAATCTGTTCTTTGGAAAATTAAAACCAGATGCAGATGAAAACTCGGTTATTGATGAGCTTTCGAATCTTGAAAATGTAATCAGTATTAATCCTGAAGTTGTAAATGAGTATTTCGTTGGTAAATACATTAGAAATTATATCCCTGATGTTAAGACATTCCTTTTAATACAAATTATTCTCATGAATGCTGTTGGGCTTGTAATCATTGGAAATAATATTGAGTTCATATTAAAACAAAGAGACCAGAACAATGCAATACTCAATAGTATAGGGAATTCCACTAAAAGCCTCATCCAAATTATTTTCGCAGAAATACTTGTTATCGAAATAACTGCTATTATAATTGCATTTGTTATTGGTTTACCATTATCTGTTTTCAGTGTTAAATTTAATAGACCAATTTTCACGAATCACAACATCTTAGATTATACCTTCAAAATGGATGTGATTGGTATTCCAATTTTTATAATAACGATATTAGTTATCTCACTCTTAGTTACAATTCCATCAATTGTGAGATTCGCAAAACAAAATATCTCTCTAATGCTAAGAAAGTGATTAGAAAGAAAAGACTCCGAGTAAGATAGTACCAATAAATATAGCTAAGGAGATTACACTCATTATAGTGAAAATTGACCAATGCCATTTCAAAATATAATGCCCATTTGATAGTCTCATTGGGATTAGACTAATCAAGACTATTTGTGAAGTAAAGAAAGCGGTATTTATGAAAAACATAGCAATGAAGGTATTAGGTAAAAACCAACCAAGAAAAATGAAGGTAGCACCAAGTGCTAAATTAATGAATAAACCTATGGAACTAACAAGTCCCTTCTGTCTTTTAGTCATTAAATGGATTTCAGGAATAACTACCATACCTGGGAAAAAGATTATCTTGATAGGAGAAATTGACATGACCAAATTAACTATTATGCCTATTTTTGATAACACATATCTTGAGGAGAAACCATATTTCTTAGCCAAGAGTTTCTTTGGATAAACTAATGTAAAATACACTAGGATTATACTGAGTGAAATAAATGCAAGATAGAACCAAGGCAGATTTGACATAAAGAATGAGATAAAGCTGTAAGAAATTATCATTAAAAGTAAACCTAAGAGGAAATCTAAGATTTCATAACCAACTGAAAAATAATCACCGACCATTGAAAAGAATAATCGATCCAAAGCTTTTCTTCTGGTTGGTCTTGTGGTGTAGACTTGACCTGAATCATCGGCAGTATAATAGTGAGAATCTGCTTCAAAGTATTCCGGTTCGATTGGAGGGTTTTTTCTTCGTTGACGTCTTGTCTTTTTCTCACTAATTTCTACTTGTGTTACTTCCTCTACAGTTGGTAGGACAGAGGACGGAGAAGTAGCAAGATGAAGCTTCTCACAATCATGGTTTTCAGGTAAGCGGTGTGTAGTACAAAATGACTTAGTGCAATATCGACATTTGAAAGGTAAAGCTTCCTTTTTACCACAGTCGGGATATTCACAAGTAGCCATTTTACAAATCCACACTTCTTATGGAAAAAGAGTGATTTAAAGCAATTACTTCTGTTTTGATTGAACCATTGAATTATATTCTTAATTTGGGATAATAGGAATTGATTCTTTGCTAAGAAGCTCTTTTGTTCCTTTAATGAATTCCACAATTGTTCTTGTGAGATACCAAATAATCGTAACAAAGATAATAGATACCCAGACAACTGAGGGAATGATTTGTGTCAACTGTAACGCGGGTTGTACAACAACTCTATAGAAGAATGAATTTTCGGAAGCAGCTAATTGAGATAATCTGATAAATGTTTCATAATTATATGCTTCATAAACAACAAGAGCAAATCCATGGATAAGTGTGAGTAATGTAAATTCAATCAATAATCCCTTCTTTCTCCGAAGAGCTATAAATGGAATAAACCAAGCCAGAATCTGTATATTAATAGCTTTGAAACAAATAGCGAATATGAAGATCGGTAGATAGACAAGTAAGATAATTTTTGATAATGGTAGCTTATCAATGGTATGTGTTTTCATTAATCCCTTGTATCTAAGAATATAGATAACAAATACTACAAAGTAAATGCCAACAAAAAGTGGCAAGTAAAGCTTCTGA
>JAHLVZ010000100.1 GCA_019058165.1 Candidatus Heimdallarchaeota archaeon | reverse complement strand
CACCGGATTTGTGGTTCCATCCACGTTTCTCGTAGACAGCATCCTGTAGTTTATCATATTGTTCTTCTCGGTGTTTACGAGTAATGCCATGTCGTTCTTCAATTGGTATTTTTTGTACTTCATCAAGACTCTTTCCAAGAATTTCAACTAGTTGCTTATCATAGCGTTCCATTCTGCTTTCATATTCTTCAAGAGTAACAGGACCAGCAGATCGATAAGGAATATTACTATCATCGATTCTTCGACCATGTCCAAGTCTTACTTGGAAGACTCTTTGGAATTGATAAACACGCTGACTTATGTGTACTAGACTATCCTCTCGTTCTTGAGGGGTCTTACCCATTGGAACACCTGTAATAGATTCGAATAGTGTTGCATAGTTTTGCACATGATCAGGGACTTTATGTGGAGCATCACTATCTTTGTTATCTTCAGGCACTACATCATTCCATGGAAGTTTGCAGAGACCATTTAATGAAAACCATGTTCGCCAGTATGGGAACCAGCAAAGAGCCTCAGCTTTGTTTTCAAAAGTTGGCATATAATTGTGTACCATATCTAAGAAAATCAACCATGCTTCGTCATGTTGTGGTCCTTTAAGGGTTAATCCGTAACCACCTTGTTGTGCAAGTGATTCTTTGGTAATGTATTCACTATATTCAAGTCCCTTGTGTTCCATTCCAATATCTTGACAGAATTTCTCTTGCTCTGGTGTTAGATTATAATTTGCTTTGAAATATCCCTTCATCTTTTTAATGCCTCTAGCAAAGACTAATGCAAATTCATCTTTACCTAGAGCAATACGATGCATTATTTCCATAGTAGCTTCAAAATTGCCAAATTTAAGATCAAGACCATTTGTCTTTTCCTTGTCTAAAATACCAGTTTCATAGCATTCCATTACAAAACCTAAGGCTGTTCCAAAGCTTATAGTATCAAGACCATAAGTATCACAGTAAAAGTTTATTTCCACAACATGTAATGGGTCAAAGATACCTAAATTGCTCCCAACACCTGCGATTGTTTCGTACTCCGGACCATCAACAAGCACTTTCTGTCCTTTATATGGGCCTGTTTCTAACTTGTAATCTTCTACACAATGTGCACAATTAATCGCACAACCACGCCAGCAACCATCCCAACCTTTACCAGTATTAGAAAAGATCTTCTCATATGCATCACCCCAAAGGGCTTTGTCTTTACCATCATCGTCCTTTCCATATTTGAAGTTATAAGTTGGTAAAAGATCAAATTCACTCATAATTGATGGAAGGTGAGCTGTACCGATAACTCTCATTTTGTTTTGTTTGGAATCCAGTTCTAGAATTTCCTTAGAGTGTTTTCTACCTACTAGTTTTGCTGCTTCTTGGTCTTCAGGATGTTGTGATTCTAAATTAACAAATGGAGAATGAGCAACAATTGCAACTATGTTTTTGTTTCTGAAGATTGTTCCTGTGCCACCTCTCCCTGCTTGTTTTAGGTGGTTTGCTTTTCTTCTATTATCCCACCAGGAGAAATTTAAACAACCAAAATAAGAATGATCAGCTCCGGGACCTGCGGATACAACGGAAACAAACAATCTATCATCTTTCCCAGTTTCTTTGTCAATAGTTCGATATTTCTCATTTAATAGTTCAGCTAATAGATGTGATTCTGTTGGTAGATCACCGGCTGGTTCAATCCATACCTTTTCTTGTGTTCCATCAATTACAATCACCACAGGTTCTTTAGCTTTCCCGACTATTCTGAGAGCATCAAATCCTGAGTATTTCATCCATGGGCCAAAGAACCCTCCAACATTGGAATCAATAACGATATCTGTTAAAGGAGAAATTGCAGTTACTATAGATTTCCCTGCACCCGGGTATCCTGCTGTACCACCAAGCGGACCACTTGCAATACATAATGGATTCTCTGGTTCATTCCATTTAACAATACGGTTTTTTGGCAAACTTTCCCACATTAACCATAAGTCATAACCTTTACCGCCAATGAAAATTTCTCGAACTTTTTTATCGACATCATTCTCTTCGATGGATAACTTAGCAAGGTCAATATGCAATGTTTTATCGGTATATCCCTTCATTACATCTTGACGTTTATATGACATTTCGGCTAGAGTTTTTGTCATTTTATATCTTCACCGTTTTTTACTTTTTTTTCCTTTTTTATTTGGACGACTTACCAAATAATCTAATCAAACTTAAATTTTGTGACACTTAACCGATAGGCATGTTTGAACATATCGAAACTCACTCAACGTATTGTTTCTGATTACAATTTCTAAGAATAAATGTATAAGAAAATCTTGAGAAAATCAAAAATGTAAAATTAGATTTACTTTTGTTCTAATATAAATAGGGTTGAGCGGTACGCCAAAGAATCTTATTGTAAGCTTCTGCAAATCTAACTCCTGCCATTCGTCCATGCATCATGAGTTGAGCAGTTATATAATCCTTAACAGGCCATTGCCCATATGCTTCGATATAGACATCTATAACCGACATTATTTTCTCATATTGATTTGAAACGTCAACGAAAAATGGTTTGTCGGGATTACCGATTGCGAAGTAATTTGTATACAAACCTACGGGTTCTCTATGAGGTTGGTGTGTGTGATCATCGTTCTTATATCTTGCATATGATATTGCATCTAAAGTAATGTTATAGGTATAGCGATGATCAGGATGCCCAATTCCGAGATGGGGTGCTTGGGTCCAAGTGATGATTATGTCTGGTTTTATTTCTTTGAAGTGTACTGCTAATTTATTTGCATTTTCAACAGATGGATGAACTCCTGAATCTGGGAGATCTAATAAACGATATTCTGCTCCTAATATTTTCTCAATTTCTTTTGCATGACCAGTTCTAATTTTAATTATTTCCTCTGGTGAACAACAAAGCGAGGAGGCGTTTTCACCTCGAGTGAGAAATATAGCATAAACATTATCTCCTTTATCTGCGTGATTCGCCAAAGTTCCAATAACTCCTGCTTCATCATCCGGATGAGCAAACACAGCAACAACATTCAATGGTTTAACCTTTTTTTCTGTCATATATTATGATAGGTTTCTTTCTTTAAAAAATCTTTAAGTTACAAAAATGAAGTTCTCTCCTCATTTTACTTGCATTTCTGTATTTTCAATTAAAATGAATAAAAAAAGAATTGAAATTCTTTAATTCGTACTAATTGGTAGATTAGACAGTTTTTGCTTTCGCGACAAGATTCTTTGTAAGACTATTGAATGATTCATTAACATTTGTTCCTGTTTTTGCACTTGTTTCTATGTAAGCTAAGGCATTAATTTTCTTAGCAAAAGCTAAAGCGTCTTTCTTTGGAATGCTTCTTAAATCCTCTAAATCATTCTTATTTCCTATAAGAATTGTTAATACATCTTTTCCTGCATTTCTGATCAAGTCTTCGTGCCAATCTTGTAATTTAGTTAATGTAATTGGTCTTGTAAGATCAAATACCAAGAACGCTGCTTTGGCTCCTCTGAAAAACATTGTGCGAAAAACATCGAATCTTTGTTGTCCTGCAATATCCCAAATTGAAAGTGTTACCATATCATTTCCCATTTTAATATACTTACTATATGGTTCCATTCCTACCGTTAGAAGATAATCTGATTTGAATTTTCCATGAACGAATTTTATAGTTAATGAAGTCTTACCTACTGCAGCTTCTCCTATTAACAGCACTTTGAAAATATATGTTGAGTCTCTTCCTCTTTGATAAGCCATTTTTTGACCTCATTCTATTTTTATGAGCTTGCTATTCTGGTTCCTGTGTATATTAGTCTTGGTCTTTCTAAGAGCATTATTACTTCTTGATCTGGAATTTCTGATATTGGTGAATATTGTGCTTCATATTGGGACCCACAGATTGGACATTCGAAGAATACTTTTTGTTCTTCAACATTCATTATTGTGGATGGAGTGAATGTTTGACGACATTGTCTATTTTTGCATCTGTAAATTACTAATGGATCGATTCGTGATAGGTCCTTGCTCACCTTTGCTGGCACCTGCTTCAAAGTATTTGCATGTCACCATTCTATCCAACGTATTGTTAATTAACGGTTCGTAATTATAATCTTTTGTTGGTGACATTTTTGAGATATTTTTTAGTTTTTTAGCATAAAAGTTGGTTAACTATCCATACAAACTACTGATGCTATAGCATTATTTCTTTGATTTTTTCAGCCCACTTTTCAGTAAATTGTTTTTCTATATCCTCATTTCTTAATTCTTTCTTTAATACAAGTGGTATCTCATCAATAATTGGATAGAAAACCTTGCAACTAGAACATTCTATTAAGCCAGAAACTATTTCTGTTGATATACACTCTTTGCAATCAATCCCATATTTAATTTTACTAGCGTCCTTAGTCACTACCATATCTTCTTTCTTAGAATCTTTTGTAAGCCTTATTTGTTTTTTTGGACAATAAAAACTGCAAACAACTTTTGTAATAGCATCTTCTTCAGGTAAAAATGGCTTTTCAATTTCTCTTTCTTCGAAGATGTGCACCTTTAATGGCCACTCTTTATTATCTGGACAAACAAGAATGTCTAGTAATCTTAGCTTCATTTTACCCTTCACTCCATTACTACGTCATACTTCTAATCTTGTTATTATATATGAAATCTTTTGTATCATCGATTAGTTATCATTTTTCTTGTTATGATTTAAAAAATCTTCTTATCTAAATTACACTTTTTCTTTTAAAAAAATTATACTCAAGAATTGATTAATTCACGTTAGAAGTCATACACATCTGTTAAAGCTAACAGATGAGAATTCTGATAAAAAATTCTTAGCATTTGACCCAAGTTAAAATCTAAGAAGTGTTTTCTTTTTACTTTGCTGATTTCATTAGGCGTAAGTTTTAGTTTTTCTTCAATTAACCATTTTGTTGATGCTCTTGCTGTTTGCAATGTTTCTTGCGTCCAGTAATTTTTCACGCTAAATTCCCACGGTTTGAATTTTTCAGGGTATAAAGCGTTTATTGCCTGATAAGGAGAACTATTGTATAGCGTTTGTAGCATTCCACCTAGACCATTTTCTTTGAATATTTTATAGCTTACTTTCTTTGGAATTTCTTCTAATTTTATATCTAATGTATCTAGTAAATTCCTAATTGCTTGAAGTGATCTACCTTTCCCAGTTGTACCCGACCATATACCAGTCATACCTTTTTTGAACTGCCAAGGCTCGAAGTGGCCAGGATAAGTATACTCTAGGGCTTTGTAATATGAAGAATCGAAAAACTCGACAAGTATTCGAAATAATCCTGCTTCATGAAATGTTTTTGCACTCATTGCTTTTGGGATATCATCCAAATTTAATTTCAAATGTTCCTCAATCAGATATTTTATCGCAATTCTTGAGTGTTCTTTTCCTTTATCACACCGCCAAAAGCCATAAGGCAGTTGAGCTATTTTTCCTTCTAATTTGTATTTGATTAACTTCCGTACTTCCTCTTCTGTTAAGCTAGTTGACCTTTCTTTGGATTGGTTACATTCCAATTATATCAGCACCTCTGTAATACTCTGAATTCTCAAATATACTGAAATTATGAGACCTTGTTTTGTATTTTTCTTCTAAACCCTCCCAGATTTTCTTTTTAAAATGATAAACCAAACCACAAATAACCTTATTATACGAGGTTTGGGTTTTTAGTTTGCTGACACTGGAGATACTCGGTATGCCAACAAGAGACGAAGTTCTAGCCAAATTAGCAGAAGACAAACATGCTTATTGTTCTGCAAATTTATCCGGTGTTGATCTTAGTGGTGCAACACTAATTGATGTTGATTTCTTTGATACAGATCTTACTAATGCAAACCTTGATGGCGCAATTTTAGATGCAGCATGTTTAGATGCTGCCAATCTTGAAGGAGCTAGCTTGAAGAAAGCTTCCCTTAAAAAAACAAAACTTGAAGAAGCCAAGTTAATCAAAACCGACCTGACAGAAGCAGATTTCCATGAAGCATTATTGCCTGATGCTGTTCTAGATGATTCCATAATTATTAACACAATCTTCACAAAGTGTGATATAGGAAATGGGAGCCTCTATGAAGTCAAAGGTGCCGGTTCCAAATTTAATGGCTCAAAATTATCTTTAGCAAGTCTAGATTATAGTGATTTTAGTGGGGCTGATTTCACCTTTTGTAATCTTCAATTTGCCTCTTTTAGAGAAACTAACCTTAAAGGAGCAATAATGAATAAAGCTCTTTTGAAGGAAGCGCGTTTGATAAAGACTAACCTTGAAGGTGCAGATTTATCTGGTGCAATACTGGAGGGTGCTGATTTGAAAAATGCCATTCTAGTTAATACTATCTTAGTTGGAGCTAATATGAAAGGTGTGAAAAATAAACCACCAAAGTAATTTTGCTAGTATATGAGTCAAAACATTTCTTATAGTTGCCTTTTCTAGATTTTTTCGAGTGCAAATGTTTTTGAACTACTTCAGCTAATATTAATACACTCTACCGACAAAATCTGTGAGGGATTTGATGAGTGACTTTGAATATACCAAAATGATAGAACAAATTAAGGAAAAGAGGGATCCTAAAGAAAGAGACGAGCTCTTTGATTTTATTGGAGAAAATGGTGACGATCGCTTTGTTGAACCATTAACAGAGCTAATTAAAGTTGATGATAGCCCACATATGCGACAATCATTATATGCAACCTTTACTAGAATTGGAACAGAACTTGCAGAAGAAGTAATTCGTGAGAAGGTTAGAACGAAGTTACCAAAGGATGATGGAAAAAAGATCACAAAGAAATCCTGGGAAGAAGCAGTTACTTTTCTAAGTAAAAATCTTGAAAAACCATTTGTAAAGAAAGCAAAAGAAATCATCGCAGACGAAGGTAAACTCTGGGGAATAAAGAATAAAGGTGGCATCGGCATCTACATAAGAAATCTTCTTCGAAACAACGGATTCAATTGGGGCGAATCTGCTCTTGAAACCTATTGGAGTTGGGTTGTAGAAGACGCCTTAAAGAAAATACAAAAAACTTAAAGTAAATTTAAAATAAGAAAATTGTTGGAGAAATTTTCTCCACACTTCATTTTTATTCTGTTAAAGCTTCTTTCGGTGGAATAAAGAGTGTTCTTGAAACGTCCACTAAAAATTTGAGAAACAATGCTGCAAGAAATGGAAATAGAACCAAGGTTACATAGAGTAATCTGGATCGTCCTAAATCTTCAGAACCAAAAGCAAGTATTGTAACAAGTGAATCCCAGAATCTGAAATACAAGAAGAATGCTGCAAATACAACAAATAATAGCACTAATTTAATGATATCTTTAATGGACACTCGATCTCTGAATGGTACTTTTTCTTCTTCTTCAAAGTACTCCCATTCTTCTTCCTCTTCTTCATCATAGAATTCTTCGTCATCGTATTCGTCAGAGCTCATCGTTTTTCCTCAACAAAGCTAGATTATATTATGTGTTTTCATTTACTATTTAAAAAAGTTGTTTCCGTGAAGATTTTTAATCAATTAGGTTCTTTCGTAATTTTATATGCAACTTCAAAATTTCCTCTTGTTAAATTTAGTTTGTTTAATAAAGGAGTTTACCCTTAATACAAACAAGTTTTTCGGAGAGCTTCCCATGTCACCTCGAGATTCAAAAAGAAAAAAATTAAACTGTAAATTTTGTCAAAAAAATGCAGAATTTATGAAATTGTACAATGATTTCTTTTGCACAAGTTGCTTAAGATTTCAAAAAGAATCAGCGGCTACTGATCCAAAATTATTACCTGTTCTCAAACTTAAAAAATACAAATTTAATGCTCAGAAATATGCTTATTTCATTTACAGCGAAATCGATTCAAAGATAGGTTCCTGTGAGCGTCGGGACTTGTCGAAGTATATCAGTAAGAAAGATTACAATATACGTTATATTTTCTTGAACGACATGGATCGAATTATTGCTTCTATAGATGGTAAAACTGTCAATGCTCTAAAAGAAACAGATGCTTCCTGGAAAGCCTATGATTATGGAAGGAATTACCGAGGAGAAATAAAACTCGTAAGTGAATCCGATACCTGGCAAATTCTAGATCCAAATGGGACAATTATTGGATTACGAGATCCTCAAGATAGTAAAGTTGCTTTACAGACAGCTCGACAATTTACAATGCTTGATGCTAATAACCCGGAAAATATCCTCTTCAGAATAACTCGCAAAACAGGTTTCAATTTACAAATGTTTTCAGAAGATTTTGATCCACATCTTGCATGGACCACTGTTATTGGAATACACAGAAAATACTATCTTTAAGTTACATTCTTTCTGAATATCTACCTCGAGAAGATATCTCAAGTAATTTGTTTTCTATGTCTTTACTATTTGAAGAAGTCTTTTTGTATCCCTTAATTACCATTTTCCATGCATCAGCAAAAATAACAGAATGAGTGTTTCTGAAAGCTCGTTCTAATAAAAACAAGTCAATTCCAAAATCCTCAAGTCTATCTGAAATATAACCCAGCCCAAAATCAACAAAAGTTAATTGTTTTTCATTTGGACTTCTTATTATGTTTGATGTAGTTAGATCACCGTGGATAATCCCTGCATTGTGAAGTTTTCCAATGTCTTTTCCTAACTGTTCACAGATTTCTTGAATTTCTTTTTTGGTAATTTTTGGTAATAACGTTTTCAAGATTTCTCCTTCAATAAATTCTAAAACCAAAGTTGTGTTTGAAATATCAATTTCATAAATAATTGGAGTTCTAATTCCTACTTCTTTGGCTTTTGCTAATAATTTAGCTTCATGAATAGTTCTAGATTTTCTGAATTGAAAATCTAATTCTTTTATCCGGTAGCTTTTTGGAAAACGAACTTTATGTAGTGCCGGGAGATTAAACCATTTTTTAAAAAATAATTTTGATTCTGCACCACGCAAGTCTTCCTTCGTCAAATTAACCACCTATGCATGCTAAAAGAATTGTATCTAATTAAAAGATTTAATCACATTCTATTAAATTATTAGAATGTAATTATACAATTAGTAGGATTTTTGTGTGTATCTTTAAAATACTAAAAGAAACATTTAGCGACTGCCTTTTGTTTTGAATTCAGTATACCCACAATGACCGCATGTTCTTCTGTCTTTGTGTTCGGCTAGGAATGAACCTTTGCATCGTGGACATTCTTTCTTCAATCGTTTAATACCTGATTTATCTACGCTATAATATTTCCAGACTTCTTGGTTTTTTTCTTTGGGCATTTCAGTCTAACCTCTTAATTGCTGTTCTTAACTCCTATTCTTTAGGAGGAGCTTTTGGGGTATTTCTTTTGATCAAGTATTCTGGTTCTACGTGTTTCAAGTTATCAACTGATTTATAGGCGTGAGCCATTCCCTTGCTCTTTCGATTTCCAGTTTCTTGATGTATTCCCTTAATTATCACTAGATTTTCATCATAGTTGATTAATGCTGCAAGCTTAGATCTAACTTCAAGTCTCTTTGAGGTTTCCTTCTCAGATTCGACTACGAAAGATACTTCTAATCTGTCGAGCAATACATTGGTCTTCTTTTCAACGACTTTAATCTTCATTTTACTCAACCTTCATGCGTTCGATGAGCTTCTCAAATTTGAATCTTGCGTTCATTGTTACTTTAACAAGAACAATCCCTTCATGGGGTTGCCCGTAAACAACAAAGGAATTCTCCGGTGCTTCCAAAACTGCAGGAAACACAAGCAAATCCTCTTCTCCAGTGATTAAAAGAACTATTGGTTCTTTTGGTAATTTCTTTTCTTTTCTCTGGATCTGGTGTTTTATAGCTTGTGCTATTTTCGTCCAAGATTCAACGGTTATTTTCGCTGGAGGATTATTACTATTTATTACTTTTGCGTTATGAATTGAGATTTCGTGATAAGGCTCTCGAAGATTCTTGCCATCTAAAATGGAAATATCAGGAGTTAAGCCATGCTTTAATGCATCTTCAACGCAAAAATCTCCAACAAAAATAATGAGCGGGGGGTTTTCATCCTCAACTAATGTAATTAGCTTTAAAGTTGGTTCTTTAGTGATGAGTTCTCCTAACGGTTCTTTTAATTCAGAACGCATCTCTTCTGGAAGAAAATATTCCTTAAAAGAACTATTCGATTTATCTTTCATTTCACTATCAACCAAATAATAAAATAGAAAACTGAGTTCTATCTCACTCTGAGAGCATAAGTACCAGGTTTCTTAATATTGAGCTTTTTAGCAATTTCAGAATTCTCTGGATCAATTATATGAACTTCTCCAGAATAATCTTTAGAAAAGTTGTGTGTTTTACAATTAGGGCATTGATTTCCTTCTTCGATAATTCTGTGGCAAGTTTTACATGCTTTAGCCATTTTAAACACCAAATTATTTTACTTGTTACTTTAACTATTATTTTTTAGTAGTTTTCTTCTTTGCGGTTGTAGAAGCCTTTTTAGCTGGTTCTTTTTTCTTGTAGTCTGCTTTCTTAGCTACTTCCTTTTTGGCTGGTTCTTTTTTCTTGGGGTCTGCTTTCTTAGCTACTTCCTTTTTGACTGGTTCTTTTTTCTTGGGGTCTGCTTTCTTAGCTACTTCCTTTTTGGCTGGTTCTTTTTTCTTGGGGTCTGCTTTCTTAGCTACTTCCTTTTTGACTGGTTCTTTTTTCTTGGGGTCTGCTTTCTTAGCTACTTCCTTTTTGGCTGGTTCTTTTTTCTTGGGGTCTGCT
>JAHLVZ010000099.1 GCA_019058165.1 Candidatus Heimdallarchaeota archaeon | reverse complement strand
GCTTTATCCTTTATGTTTCAAAATCAAGCCGCACCAATCGTTATTGTTGGGTCCCAGCGTAGTAGTGATAGACCTTCAAGTGACGGCCCTCTTAACATAATTAATGCAAGCACTATCGCAGGATATGTTGACCTCGCTGAAACAGTGATTTGCATGCACGGCGGAACAAGTGATTCCTACAATTTAATTCATCGAGGAACTCGAGTAAGAAAGATGCATTCCAGCAGAAGAGATGCTTTCAGAACTATAAGTGACGTTCCTTTAGGCATTATAGATGCTAATCAAAAAGTGACCTTTTTGAAAGATGATGTGAAGAGAAGAGGAGATATGGCTGATATGTGGGTTGATACAAAAATTGATCCAAAAGTAGCTATGTTATATTTCTATCCGGGCATGGATCCAGATATGCTTCATTCAGTTGTTGATAACAAATACCATGGAGCAATTTTCATTGGAACAGGATTGGGTCACGTAAATACTGCTATGTATCCAGCTCTTGAACGTGCACAAGAAGAAGAGATTCCAATATGTATTGTTGTTGAGCCTTTGTGGGGTTTCACTAACTTACGAGTATATGAAACTGGCAGAGATATGCTTGCTCGAGGTATTTTTGAGGGAGCGAATATGTTACCTTGTGCTGCATATGCAAAAATGATTTGGACTCTTGGTCATACTCGAGATGTTAAAGAAGTGGAGAAAATAATGACCACTAATATTGCTGGAGAGATAACTGATAAAGAGTTAAACAGGGCTTATATGATCATGCAAGGTGTTGAACCTGGTTTAGATGAAATGCTCAAACAAGTTGATAAAAATCCTAGAGAACATCGATGGGGCATATAGTAAAATCATTATTATTGAAGAAAAATAACTAAGGGATGCTATTCCAAATAAGGTCTAGCATCAGCATCTTCACCATTTTCTTTAGCAACTTTACGCCAATGATTTGTGTTTATTTTTGCAAAGGGTTTCTTTAGAATCTTCCAATAAAACATTCTAGGAAAAGTTCTCGGAGCCATATCTGGTAAATCTGTTCCTGATATAATAGCATCTGCTAAATTATCCAAGATACCTCTCATGATATTTGCTGTTTTTCCAAGTTCAGGCATTAGTTTCCCATATCTTCCTTGGAACATTTCGCCTACTTCGACAGCAAGACTTCCTGCCCAATTGAAACCAACAGTTTTTGCAAATTTATGATATAGTGGAATTGATACGGCAGTAATTTGAACTACTTCCCCAAAACCACTATTAACTATTGGTAAGAATTTTATTTCTTCCAAATTCATTTTTTTTGCAGCAATAAGTTCCATTAGTTTGATAACAATGTACGGTTGGCAATCATCATAAAGTGGAGCTATTAAAACAACCATATTGGTTTCTTCAATTTCTTTGAGCATCTGTGAAGTTTTTTCTTCGCTAGCGAGTTGGCTTCTTACAATGAGAGTAGTAGTTTCAAGACCATTTCCCTGCAATTTTTCAGCTATATATATTCCAAAACTAAATGAAGTGCTCTTCTTACCTCTTGGGCTTCCAATTAAAAACAAAACTTTAGTCATTTTTTCAACTCCATATCATCTATTATCTGTTTTATTTTCTCTTGCTTTATCGTTTCATCTTTTTGAAAAATATGAGTTTTATAAACGGGAGGATAAAAATTCAAACTATGACGATAAATGAGTGTCTTAAACAATTGTTCTTCCTCTTCATCCGAATTCTCAGAAATTCCTATAGCAAGAAGAGATGGATATTTTTCATATCTTTTAAAGTGATGCGATTCTCCATCTATTATTTGAACACCAGGATGCAAGGTGCCAATAAGACGTTCAATAATCTTCTTTAATTCAGAAGAATACCCACCAAAGGTTATTGGTGTTAAAAAGATTAATAGATCACAATTAACAATCTTCTTCTTAATCGCTTCACCTTCGTCACCCTTTACACCGGTACATATTCCAGGGGTAGTATCCCAGCATTTGAAACAACCCGTACAACTAATTATTTTGATTTCATTCATAACAAAAGAATCAGTTTTCATATTTCGGGATTTTAATTCTTGTTCCAAAGCTGCTTGGATTGGTGCTAATTCTTGTTGATGTTTTAAGCTTCCATTTAGTATGACAACATTCAACTAAATCACAGCAAGTAATTGACATTTTAATTTAAGAGTTTTTTCTTACAAAAAAATGAGAAAAATAAGTCTGTTTTTAAAAAAACAGTTTAAGAAGTTATTAATTAAGACCAGTTTTTAGAAGAAAGTAAGAAAGAATGCTTTAATAGAAACTCATCTATGTTGAAATGAAAATAGCGAGGATAATTTTTGTCCTGCTGAATTCCTAAAACTAAATTATGGGATGATTTCAAAAAATGGCATTAATAAGTGAAGAAATGAATAAAGCCCTCAATAATCAAATAAAAGAGGAACTAGAATCTGGGTACCTATATCTTGGTATGTCTTATTGGTTTGAAGAACGTTCATTCCACAACCTCGCACATTGGTATTATGCGCAAGCACAAGAAGAATATGTCCATGCAAAGAAATTCATGGATTACATTATTGAAACTGGTGGAACTGTGGAATTACAAGCTCTTAAAAAACCAAAATCTGATTGGAAGAATTTCAAGGAAATTTTAGAAGCTGGGTTAGCTCACGAGAAATTCATTACAAGTAAAATTGAAGAGTTATGGAAACTAATGGAGAAATTGGGAGAATTACAACCACGATCACTACTCACTTGGTTCATTGACGAACAAATCGAAGAAGAAGCAAATGCACAAGAGCTTCTTGATACTTACGAAGGTTTCAAGAACGATCAATTATTCGATCATCATACTCACAGAGCAGAATAGTAAATTAAAACAAGAAATGGAATTTGACAGAATCAAATTTCATTGAATTTTTTTTCTTTTTTCTTTATTTTCAAAGAAATAGATTTATCTTTGAAAGCTTTACATGTTTCTATATTGTTTCCGTAATTATGGGATGTGTTTGTTGTTGACTAAAAAATTCTCTGATGGTCAAGCATTGGATTTCTATAAAGAATATTCCAGCATTAGAGAGTTGTTAGTAGATTCGTTCAAAGATGATATGTTATATTACCAAAAATTAGTTTATTCCCAGCAAATTATTTTCAATCTTTTTGTTATTAGTTTTCTTTTAGAAAATGGAATTATAAGAAAAGAGAATGGTAAAAATGTAAACAAAGAAAAGTTCTTTGTTGAACTACTAAAATCAAATTCCTTCTTTTCTGAATTTTACGAGATATCCTCTTTTTGTAGAACTTATACCACCAATAGGATTTTTACAATATTAAATCAAAAATATGAAATCCCCTTTTTCCATACAGATTTCTTTATTCTATTATCAGAATTAGACAAGAACTCAATCTCAGTATCCAGTAGTTCTTTAGAGCGAATACTTAATTACATAATTAATTTCTCAACAAATCCTGATTTCAGCTTTGATTTATTTGGAATTATTTTCGAACAAGATTTAGCTTTACTTGAAACGATAAAGAAAGAAGAAATCGACGTTAATCAAGAAACAAAAATATTAGCTAAATTAACTGAAAGAAGAAAGAAAGGCATTTTTTATACCCCGAAGACAATTACTGAATATATTTGTAGGAAAACTGTACATTCTTATCTGTCAGAACATATCGATATAAAAGATAAGAAATTAGAATCAGCTATAGCAAAAATGAAAAAATCCGAATTAAGTAAATTTTATGAATTAATAACTGAGATCAAGATATTGGATCCTACATGTGGTGCTGGTAATTTCTTATTAGAAATTTGTGAATTACTTTTCAATCTTAGAAAAGAGGTTTTACTTAAAACTAATGGGAAATTCAATGCTTTTAATCACAAGAATGAAATTTTAAGGTCGAATATTTTTGGGATTGATATACAAAATATTGCAATAAGTATTACATCACTCCGATTATGGTTGTGGCTGCTAGAGGATTATACAGTAACTACAAATGAGACAAACGGGAATCTCTTACCTGATTTAATTCCAAACCTGCAAATAGGAAATTCTCTGATTGGTTTTAGCTATGAGAAAATCATACAACTAGAAGAGGATTACAAAATAAACTCTGAAACTCGAGAATTAATTATTGAAGCTCAAAAGGAATTGCTGGGAATACCTCAAGAGGATGAGAATAATGATGTTTTGAATGCTTTTACGACTATATCTGATATGCTAAAAACAAGTTCTTCTGAACAAAAAATCTTCACAAACTTTGATTTGCTCATATCAACATATGGAAATCTTCAAACTTGTTTGAGAAAGAAAAATGTTGATTACAAAACAAGATCAAAGCTAAATTCACTTTATGTCCAAATTAGAAAACTACTTTATGATAATATCAATAAGAATTTTTTGAAATTTCTACATAATAAAATCAAGCATTCTACACTAAATCTAGAAGACATAGAATTTCTTAATCCATTCCATTGGAGAGTTGATTTTGCAGATATATTGAATGATGGCGGATTTGATATCATTGTTGGTAATCCTCCATATCTCGAAAATAAAAAATTAAGAAATTTAATTGAGAAGAAAATACTGAAAGTGCTCTACAAATCAGCTTATAAATTATACGATCTTTCAATTCTCTTTATTGAACGTTCACATATTTTACTTAAAGAGAAAGGTCTTTTCTCTTTTATAATAACGAATAAATTTATCTCAACAGATTATGGGATTAGAATTAGAAAGTTGATTTTAAAAGAAACTCGAATGAAAGAGATTATCGATGTATCCTATCTTCCGATTTTCAAAGATGCAGCAACATATCCAATAATTTTGACATTTGCTAAAGCTTCAACAACTCTTGATATTAAAAACCTTGAGAATAAATTTCTTATCATACCGAAACTTGATGAATTAAAGCTACTGAAAACTGAGCAATATAAGAAAATAAAAGCAAAACAAAGCGATTATTACAACTTACCTAAGCATGTTTTTGATCTTACTGGTAATTTTCCCATTATTAATGAAATCATAAATTCTCCTGATTCAGTCAAATTGTCCGATCTTGGGAAATTTTCCTATCGAATCTTAGGATTCACTGATTGGGGTAAATCACTTGATTTGATTTCAGATAAAAGAAAATCCGAAAAGGATTTGAAGTTCATAGGGACAACAAATGTTTTCCAATATTATATTAATTGGAAGAAAATCATCAAGCTTGGTGGAAAGAGATTCGAAAGCTCTTACTTGAATTATAATAAAGAGTGGGAAGTCGCCTGGAAGACTTTTAGAAAGGAAAAGATCTTGATTAAAGAAATAAGCAAGAAATTAACTGCAAGCTATGATCCTGGATTATTCGCCAATGCAACTGGTATCTACATGTTTTTACCGGAAAATGTGAAAGATACAAAAATTCTAACTTTGATGCTAAATTCCGATTTGCTAAATTTCTTTTTTACAACATTATTCGGATCAACCCATATGGCAGGGGGGTATCTTCGATTTAATGGAAGCTACTTGAATGAGCTTCCTATAGTAATTCCAAAAACCGGATATCAAAAAATTCTTCTGTCTTTTCTTTGTGAATATTTATCATTCTTAGAATACCGAGTCATTGAAAACAATACTAGATCAAAAATCCATGAATTCTTCTTTAAACTAGTAAATTATTTAATACTGGAATTGTATTTCGGGAAGGAATTCGAGAAGTCATTATTTGATGAAATAAAAGGTAAAGTAGTGCCTTTTAATTTTGATAGATGGCTCAAACTCCACTTAAACAGCAAAAGAAACACAGAATATCAAGTACGAACAGATGGGATGATTAGTAGTATTTTAGTGACATATAATATGATTCATAAAAATACAGAAATAATCATGGATAGTTTGCAGAAAAATAAGAAGCTCACACACATTCTTTCTAATTGATTTAAATCTCATTTGATGAAATGAGAAAAACCAACATTTTGACTGAGATTGAAACTACAATTCAATCAATCAGTAATTAAGTAGTTAATTTAATTTTAACTTTCTTTCATAGCGTAATTCAATACATCCATTGAATGTATATATGTTGTATCAAACACAGGTATCTTGCAATCTTCTTGTTTAATTAGTAAAGGAATCTCAGTGCAACCTAAAATAACACCTTCAGCCCCCATTTCATTTAATCGATAGATAACTTCAAGATATTTTTCTCGAGAGGTTTTATTTAAAACATGAAATGTTAATTCCTTGTAAATAATTTTATTAATTATTTTTTGATCTTCTGGACTAGGTGTAACTATTTCGAGATCATATTTTTCAAATGCTTTCGGATAATAATCGGCTTGCATAGTAAATCTAGTTCCAATCAAACCAACTTTTTTCAGATTTTGCTTCTTGATTTCTTTTGCTGTAGCATCCATGATGCTGATCATTGGTATGGATACTTTTTTTTCTAATTCGTTGAAGACTATATGCGGAGTATTGGTTGCAAGGATTATTACCTCAGCTTTTGCAGCAATTAAATTGTTAGCGGATAAAACGAGTTCTTCCAGAACTTTATCCCATTCATCCGTCACAAACCAATCTGTGACTTTTTGTAAATCTAAACTATCAATAACGAGATTTGGTGATGCTGCACCACCCACGATTTTATTGTAACTTCTTGCTATAATTTTATAATATTCAAGAGTGGATTCAAAACTTAAACCACCGATAATACCAATTTTCTTCATAAGAACCACTTATTGAATTTCTTCATCATTATATTTAACTAGCGTCCATTTTTTATCTTCCTGTGTTTGAACTATCTCATTTACAGCACAATTAATAAACCAAGCTTGATTTTTTGGCAAGATATTCAATGTTGACTGTAAAATATGATACATAGTACCGCCGTGCCCCACAACTAGTATTATTGAATCCTCTTTTCCAGCAGCAACTATTTCCTCAAAAATTTCCTTAATTCTTTGTTTAAATTCATTAGTTGTTTCTCCATTAGGAATTCTAATAGTGTAATCTTCCCAACAGGACTTGAGGAACGCCTTTTCTTCTTCGGTTAATTGCTTGGAATTCTTTCCTTCATAGTCACCTAGTTTTAACTCTCTTAATCGTTCATCAAAAACAATATCTTTTATTCCCAGGATTTCAGTGATTATTTTGGCTGTCTCTGCTGCTCTAATCAAATCGGAAGAATAAACAACATCAAATACAATTTTACTTTCCAAGAGATTTTCGCCTACAGCTTTAGCTTGTTCTCTACCTAGTTCTGAAAGAGAAGATTCCATATGCCCTTGAATAATATCATTTTTATTTGCTTCACTCTGTCCGTGTCTTAGTAAAAGAATTTTCATGTTATTTTCTCCATTTAGATTTTTTTATTGTTAAACATAGTAATTTTCCAAGTGTCTTCTGCAGACTCTCTTTCTATAATATTCAGCAAACAACTCCCAAACCATTCTTCAAGCTTCTCTGGTAGAAGATTTAGAACCCTAATCAATATATGATATAGTGTTCCACCATGTCCTACGATAAGAATCGTGGAATTTTCCTGGTTATTTTCTATTATTTCTAAGAATGCTTCTTTAATTCTTATAGTCATATCTAAATTACTTTCACCATCTGGGATTTTTACATCTTTATCTTCTCGCATTGTAGAGTCGAGGAATTCACTTTCATCTTCAGTTAAACCATCCCAGTATTTTCCTTCGAAAACTCCAGCGTCTCCTTCTCTTAATCGTTTATCGAAAACAATATTCTTAAAACCAATTTCTTTACAAATGATATTTACTGTTTCAGATGCTCTTATTATATCAGAAGCATAAACAGCATCAAACTTTATCCCTTTTTTTAGAAATTCTTGTCCTAAGGATTTGGCTTGCTCCTTACCTAAATCAGTTAGGGGGTAATTGCCATGACCAGCTATAATTCTATGAAAGTTAGCTTCACTTTGTCCATGTCGAACTAAATAAAATTTCATAAAAAATCCTCTCTCAAGTAACTTCTTTCTTTATGTCTAATTTTTCATTAGGAATTTCCATTTGCTTAAACTCATCTATCCCTTTCTTAATTTTTTGAATACTATTAACAAAGTAATTTGGAAGCTTATTCGACTCCAACATAGTGTCAAGAATCAAGAGATATTTCCTAAAGTAACCTGAAATATATGATAGATAATGTGAAGCATTTTCATCTGTCTCAATTTGTTTTTTAATCTGAGGTTTTCTTTTGGAGGATATTAGCACTAAATATCTAAATACTATCTCAGGTTGAAGAACCACAGGCAGTAATGTTTCCATTCTTAAAGCATATTTCAAAATGAAACCTGCAAGCAAATATTTTGTTTCGATACTTTTTACGGATTCAAAGGATTCTTTTACTGTATTATAAGTTGGAGTATCAATTTTTTGTATGTGCTTTTTTGTTTCTTTCCATTCACTTTTCATGATTTTTACTTGTAAATTCTCTGTTCCTTTTTTCTTGACAAGAAAATATTCAATTGCAAAAAATGCCCCAATTGCAACCAGTAATCCTAGAAGTATTAAAGGCATAGCAATTGATTCCTCTGGAAAAATTTGGAATTTTTCAGCAATACCCAAGAATATACTCATAAGGACAACTACCGAACTAATAACTGATAGGGAAATAATATCATACTTTCTCTTTGTATTGTAAGCTTCAAATCTTATTATTCGATCTCTAATTCTTCTTGGAAATTGTTTTTCCACTACCGCTTCATTAATCAATGCAATAGCAATTGTTGCACTTCTCTTCAATTGTTCATCAGTTGCCATTTCAAAAATTCCATTAGCATTTATTTTTAATCTTGTTGAATAACTACAAATAAGCTAAAAAAGCTATTTATCTCTTTTTTCTGAAGAATTATAAATATTCATAAAAGTAATTGTAAGATTTATTATTATAATATATGATATCTTTGTAGTGATGAACATTGTCTAACAAGAAAACCTCTCAAGACGAAGCAATGCCGGAAAGCCCTCATAAAAGTAAAGCATTACTTTATCTCGCTTTTAGTCTTTCAGCAATCGGTGCGGTATTAATGGTTATACCTACTATACTTATTTTCATGCCCTGGATAGAATTAAAATGGGAAAATCTTTTCCAATACCCCCACACATATTTCGTAATTGCTGGATTTGTTGTACTCACTGCAGGTTTAATATTACATAGAAAAATAACAGCTCCTATGGATATGCAAAAAACCGAGGAACTTAGAAGCAGATTAGAATAAATTCCTATTCTTTTCAATTCTTTTTATTTTACTAGTTGGATAGCATATTTGTCCAAAATTTTCTTGAATTTCACATAATCTCTATATTTAACTAATTCAAGTCTTGAGCCATACTCTCTGAGATTAACTTCTTCCATTTTTTCTACTGCTTTGATTCTCTGTTTTGAATCAAATTTTTCTTGAGGCAGATGCATGTAGATTTTTTCTTTCTTCATATCGATTATTGAAAGTATTCCTTCATCAAGAATCAGCTGAGGATCTTCATATTCAATTAAACCTGCATCTCCATAACCAAAAACTCGAATAATCTTTATTTTTACAATTTTATTTACTTTGTCAAGAATTTCCAACATGGAATCTTTTGTAATATCTAGCTCTTTTTTCCATTTCTTCACTTGCATATCATTCAAGATTTTTTCTATGGTTAAAAGATTATTCAAAACATATCGTTCTTGCTTCTCCTTTAAAATCAAGAAAACTGAACAAACTCGTCCGTGTTCAGCAATACGAGAATCCTTGGTATTAGAAGCTTTCACATTGAAAGAGTAAATCAAGTATCTAAGATTTGCGTTCTCAAAAATAGGTAAGGGACCAAACAAACCTCCCAACATCTCTTCTCCTCCGTGGACCGCAGACATCCCGTGGACAACCATAAGGTTTACAACATCTAAAGGTAACCGTGTTTTTTTGTATCGGGCAATTGGACCTATATCTTCAAAGACTCCAAGAACTATACCATGAAAAGCACTTGCTGGTTTAGCCTTTTTTTTCTTTGATTTCGGTTTTGCTTTAGTCGTAGTTGACATTTACTTTACCTTTTCATTTTAAATTATTTATAGCTAAATTAATTGAGAATTGAATACAATTAAACAATATTTCGGAATACACATAAAAAAAGAACTAGTAATTAAAGTATATTTCGACGAAAAGAATTTTCTCGTTTCAAAAAAGTTAAATCTATAAAGGACCTTTTGAGTTATATATCCGAATTGATTGTCCAATTTTGATTACTCAAGGAAAGGACAACAACTAAGGTATTAAATAACTAGAACAAAATTAGTTATTTAGTTATACATTGTTGAAAATAAGAGGAGAAATGATATTTGTCTTCTGAGAACGAATACAAGAAATTACTTGTGATTGGAACATTAATTGGTTTACTAGGTTCATTAGCAATCATTGTTGGTATGATTCTAGATATAATTGGCGGAACTATTGCGGTTCATGGGTTGGCAATTCTTACTTTGGTTTTTGGAATTTTTATAACTTGTTTGATTACTTTTCTAGGAGCCTTGACCCCACATGGTCTTAATATAAATGATGAACGACCAAGTCTTTTTGCACTTTTGTTATTTATATTTGCCCCTACAGTGATTTTTACTTCCTTTAACACTCCATTATATTTCCTATTAGATTATGGAAATGCTGTTCTAGGTTCAGGTTCGATTACAGCCAGCTTTTATATCGTCTTTATTGGAGTAGCTCTTTTACTTATTGCTTTTCTATTCTTAGCATGGATCTTTCTCTGGAAAAACAGATTAAGTTCAACCGGAGGAT
>JAHLVZ010000098.1 GCA_019058165.1 Candidatus Heimdallarchaeota archaeon | reverse complement strand
CATTGTGTCTTCGAAAGAAGGTAAAATAAGAGGGGTATCAATCATATCCTCACTAATACTACGTTTAACTAATTCAAGAGTGGAATGTGTAAATTCTTCATCAAATAATGGATAATTATCTGTTGCTAAGATAAGAACTTGATTAGCTTCTTCTAAATTTTCAGTATAGGCTTTAACAGTAGTTGCATCTTGAATGGCTTTTAGCTGTGCAAAGACATTTGATAATGACAAGTCTTGAACTTCTGCACCTCCACCGTAAATTCCTAAGGAATCTACAAGGAAAATTCGATTGTGAATTGTATCAACCATTAATCGCCAATAGAATTTTGAGACCTGAGTTAATTGTTCCTTGGAACGTTTGAAAATCCCACCCTTCTTTATTTTATCTCCAACAACACCGACAATGTACGCAAATTCAGCTTCTAGAGGAACAATCTCATCTTTTGGACTCATAATAAATGGAATAACGTTTTCTTTTTGTATACTCATTGATACCACCAAAATAACTACTTGATATTTTTCAATTTTGTACTTACTAATAACTACAAAATACAGATTTTCCTTTAAATATATGATTCTTTGTTAATGAGCAATTAGAATTAGTCAGAAAAAGAGCTGCTTCTCATTTCTTACGAAGACGTTTAGTTTTTTTCAAATTCTGAGTTTCTAGTTCCAAAAAGGATTGTTCATCCTTATGAAAATCACAATTTACTTCGTATAAGCTCCTCAATTTCTTTAATTGATAATCGATGTCCTCATTTTTTCGTACACCAGTTAAGTTCACAAAATTACCATCATGAATAGAATAGAGTATAGCTAGAGCACGTAGATTATCAAAATGAATAAAATTTGAAAAGCCTTGATTTTCTTCAATAACACACAATTTCCGATAGTGCTTGCATCCTTTTTCACAATCAAGACAAGAACGAATGAAAGCTTTCACTTGATTTCGATAAAAATCGATATCAAAAGTGAATCCATCTTTTATGATCGTAACTATACCGTTTTCTTGAAGATCATAACCTAATCTTTTGACTAAAGTTTGTGCTTTGTCAAACGATTTCTTGTTATAAAGTTTGAAGACGTTTGAAGGTTTAATTAATTGAGGTGAGAAAGTCTGATATTCACCAGAAAGAATATCCTGAGCGATTTTCATTCCTATCTCATTAAAAACTGCTGAAATCGATTGTAGTTCGCTGATTGTTTTGAAGTATATTGGACTACGATGTTCTTCTTCAGGAATGGAATCCGGGAGAGTATTTTCAGAATTTTCGAGATCATTTCCAACTTTAAGAATTGTTGATGGGACTCCTTGAGGTGTTAGAGAATATAAATTGGAAATATTTTCATTTTCTTCTTGATCTCTACATAGAATTATTGAATGTGATGAACCCGAGTAATAAGCCATTCTGAATTGATTAAAACGAGGATTATCATTAATGATCCAAATAGACATACACAATTTGCCAAGAGGAGTTTCTAAACGGAAAATTAGAGGATACATACCGATAGTATTCAAGCAATTAGTATTGACTGTGGATTCTGAAAAAGATTTGAGGTTTTCTGCTAAAGCAATAGCATCTTGAGTAAACAAAAGTACCTTACTAAGGTAGATATTCTCATCAGAAGAATTATTCTGTAAACTCACATTTCTCCTTGAATTCACTCAAAGACCCTCGTTCTCATTCTGCCTATTACTATTATTAACGGTCCCTTGACATGGTGTTATTGATTAGTCTATAATAAAGTTTTTTCTCATAAAAATATTTACCTTAATCATGGATTTTACTTGATTCAAGTATGATGAAAAACAAATGTTTTACAACAAATTTAGAGAAAAAAAAGGTCCAAAATGAAAAAAACAATGAAAACTCATCTTTTAATCCAAAGACTTTTTAGTTAGAGCCCTAAACTACCTTTTAGTATCATAATTTATAGGATTGTGAAAAATTTAAGCCAGAAAAAAGGAAAACCAAAAAAAGGTCAAAAGAGACGCAGAAGTTACGATAGAGATCCTTCCGTTTCGATCAAAATCATTGGAGCATCAGGGCAACCTGAAACTATCAGAGTCAGATTACCTAAGCAAGGTGAAGTTCTTGGAATTGTCACACAGATCCTTGGAGCAGATAGACTTCAAGTTCGGTGTACAGATGGACACACAAGAATCGTAGTAATTCCTGGGAAATTCAGAAAAAGACTTTGGACCAGACAAAATGACATCGTAAGTGTTATGCCTTGGTATGATTTTGAGACCCAAGTGAATACTCGAGCATATTTAGTATATCGTTATAATAGAAATCAAGCTGATTGGTTAGAAAAGAAAGGTTATATTAAACTAGATTAAATGACTTTTTCTTTACAGTTTTAACTTTCAAACTAACATTTTCTATAACTCGATATGGTCCCTCAAATGAATTTGAGATTAAGGTAGATTTAGATTAAAATGTGTTAATGTTTTAATAGGAAGAAGAATCTATTGGGAGATGAGAAATAATGCCCAAGAAAAAAAGACGCTCTAAAAAACAAAGATCAGAAGAAGAACTACTAGAAGTAGAAGAGGATTCTAGGATTACAAGGGAGCTTGAAGACGCAGATCAATTGCAGAAAGATAAAATTGATGAGAAAAATATCAAAATAAAAGACAGTGATGCATTAAAAGTAGCAGAATCTGTTCTAGACGTTGAAACCAAAACAACTCTATTCAATTTGCGAAAAAGGAAAATAATAGATTATATGACGGGTGTTATTTCAACAGGAAAAGAAGCTAATGTATACCACGGGTACGCACCTGACGGTTCAGAATTAGCTATCAAGATCTATAGAACTTCTACAAATATCTTCAAAGGATTACAAATCTATATTATAGGTGACCCACGATTTGCGAGAATCAAAAGGGATCAAAGGTCATTTGTGTACGCTTGGGCAAAAAAAGAATTCAAAAACCTATCCCGAGCATATAAAGCTAAAGTATCTATTCCCGAACCGATTACTTGTGTAAAAGACGTTGTTGTTATGGAGTTCATTGGTAAAAAAGAATTACCTTACCCTCTTATGAAAGATGTGGAATTAAAGAAACCCTTGAAAACATACAAAGAAGTACTAGATAATCTAGAGAAACTTTACCATGATGCAGGTTTAGTTCATGCAGATTTATCAGAATATAATATGATATATACTCCAAAAGTTTATTTCATTGATATATCACAAGCAGTCTTACTTGATCATGCCTATGCAGAGATTTTTCTCTATCGGGATATTAAAAATATCACAAGATATTTCAAAGCTCAAAAAGTGGATGTAATTGAAGCTGAAGATTTATTTGAAAAACTGACTGGAGAACCACTCACAGATAGAGTGATAGCGTTTGAATTCTAACAAAATAATATCAATGCAAAATCATTAAAGAGAGAAAGTATGAAAAAAAGTAATAGGAGGAAAATTATTTGGATTTTCAACCAGCAGAAGAAGAATCAAAATTTGTCGTCACAATCCCCCAGAATAGAATAGGTGCACTAATTGGACCATCAGGCAGAGTTAAGAAACGATTAGAAGATTTAGCTGAGGTACATATAGATATTCATAGTGGATCAGGTGAAGTGATAATCGCATCTAAACCGAAAATAACTGATCCTTTCTTAGTGATAAAAGCAAGAGATTTTGTACACGCAGTTGGAAGAGGATTTAATCCTCAAGTAGCATTTGCACTTTTAGATGAAGAAATGTATTTAGAAATTATTAATATGAAACTAATTGTTGGAACAAATCCTAATAAATTACTTCGATTTCGAGGAAGAATTATCGGAAAAGAAGGGAGAACCAGAAAAATAATAGAAGAAACAACCGGAACCAGAATTTCAGTATTTGGAAATACTGTAGGGATAATTGGTCCGTATGAACGCCTTAAAGTTGCTAGAGACGCTATACATATGATTCTACAAGGATCCAAGCATGGTACTGTTTACGCATTTCTAGAAGACAGAGCACAGATGTTTAGATTGAGTGCAAGGGAATTGTGGGATAAAGCATCAAGAGATGCTAAATAAAAAAAAAGGCGGTTCTTGTTCATGAAGATACGTCAAACAAAACCAGAAGACTATGAAAGAATAAATGAACTTAATGCTCTTAGTTATGGTTTTGAAAAAGATACTTTTGCTGAACGATTTAAAGAGCGATTCTCATACCAATTTGATGAGAATTATTGTTTAGAAATTGATGGGATAATAGCTGCCAATATTAGGTTAATTGCTTTTGATCAAAATGTCAGAGGGAAAATAATGAAAATGGGAGGAATAGCAATGGTAGTTACTGATCCTTTGTATAGAAGGAAAGGCTATAGTCGCGAAATTTTGAATTTCTTGATAGATAAAATGGAAAAGGAAAATTTTGCAGTTTCAAATTTATATCCATTTAAAGATTCATTTTATGCTACTTATGGTTATGTAAACGCAAATCCACATGTAACTATAAAATTCAATCCAAAATTCATGATTCGTTGGAAAAAACTACCAAAAGGTTATACAGTAGAAAGATTGAGCCCAAGCGAGGGGTTCAAACATTACAAAGAGATTTACAACACAAGAATCAAGGATGTACATGGAGGAATAGTCAGAAATGAAAAGAGATGGAAATTGTGGGAAGAGAAATGGCCAGGATGGTTTGTAGTAGCATATAATTCGAAAGGAAAAGCAGAAGGCATTATGAGATACTCCACCAAAGGATTTATGGAAGGATTCTCATGGTCTGAATCAGGAAAAATACGAATTAATGATATTAAATTCTTAACACCCCAAGCTCGTCAATCACTTTATCATTACTTATACCTATATGCCGATCAAGTTGTGGAGGTAACAATGCCAGTAGTTCCCTATGAGACAGAACTTTATCCATGGCTGTATGGACACTACATGACTGAAATAAAAGCAGAAAATATCTGGATGGCAAGAATCATCAATGTGAAACTAACTCTTGACGATATTCCAGTAGCATCAGATGGTAAAATAACCGTTAAAATATCAGATAATCATTTTCTCAAAAATAATCAAACTTATACAATAACCTCTCAAAACGGAAAACTAAGTGTTGAAGAGCTAGGAGAACAACCTAGCAAACTTGAGATGACTCAAGAAGGATTAGCTTCTTTAGTATATGGTCTCTTAAGAGCAAACGATTTGGAATCCTTTGATTGGATAAAAAATGCAACAGAAAAAGAGAAAGCACTTCTTGATGCATGGTTCCCAATACTACATCCAATACTCACTGAAGGTTTCTAATTTAATTGAGGGAGTACTTTGACCGGTAAATGGAGAAAACCGTCAGAGGATTTAATGGATCTTCTCACTACACTATTGGAACCTTACAATTGTACAAGTCGAAATATGTTTGGTAGCTTGACTTATTTTGTAAACAATAACATGCTTACAGGTGTCCATGAAGACGTTATCTTTCTTCGACTATCAGAAGAGGATAGGGAGAAGATTAAGAAAGAATTTCCAAGTGTTAATCAATTCGAGCCACTTGAAGGAAAGAAAATGAGAGAGTATGTTGTTTTAGATGACGAAATCTATAGAGACATACCAACACTGGAAAAATGGCTGGAAAAAGCAGTAAGCTTCGTTTCTTCATTACCTCCAAAAGTGCCAAAGCAAAAGAAAAAGTAATTGTTATAAATAACCAGAACACAATTCCAACAGCAAAAAGTTTTGGTGATAACAATTAAATCAAATCCTAATTCTCTGATTACAAATTTGTATTGTACAAGTTGTGGAAAAGAATTCTCATCTGAAGAAGTCCATACAGTCTGTGATAAATGTGGGAAAGTCATATATGCAAAATATGATCTTGAGACAGCAAAGGAATCCATATCAAAAGAATCAATTCAAGCTCGCCAAGTTTACAACATTTGGCGTTGGCATGAAATCATGCCTGTAAAAGAAGAGAAATACAGAATTTCCTTAGGTGAAGGATGGACCCCTATCATTCAAATGCATAATTATGGGAAGCAATTAGCAATTGATAATTTATATATTAAAGATGAAGGATTAAATCCAACGGGATCTTTTAAGGCTAGAGGATTAGGGGCAGCAGTTGCGAAAGCGTTTGAATTTGGATTAACAGAATTTGTTATGCCAACAGCTGGAAACGCAGGAGCTGCTTTGGCAGCGTATACAGCTCACATTGGTGGTAAAGCACATGTTTTTCTCCCGAAAGATTCTCCCAAGTTTATAATAAAGGAAATCGAGGTTATGGGAGCAGAGATAGAATTTGTTGAGGGACTCATAAGTGATGCAGGAGCTAAAGCAAAGATAGAAGGTGAGAAGCATGGATGGTTCAATATGTCAACTCTTAAAGAACCATACCGTGTTGAAGGAAAGAAAACAATGGGATTAGAACTTGCAGAGCAGTTCAATTGGACGCTTCCTGATATGATTATTTATCCGACAGGAGGAGGAACCGGTATAGTTGGCATGTGGAAAGCGTTTGATGAAATGGAAGAAATGGGATTAATTGGTAGTAAACGACCAAAGATGGTGACAGTACAGCCAACTGGTTGTCAACCTATAGTTCGAGCATTTCATCAAGGAGATAAATTCGCAGAACCTTGGAAAGATGCCCACTCATTTGCAGCTGGGATTAGAGTTCCTGGAGCAATAGCTGATTATCTAATATTGAATACCTTGAGAGAATCAAAAGGTAGTGCAATAGCTGTTGAGGATTCAGAAATAAGAGATGCTATGTATAAGATGGCAAAAACAGAAGGAACCATGGTTGCACCGGAAGCAGCAGCAACAGTCGCTGCAGCTGAAAAATTGAGAGAATCGAATTTTATAGATCAAAAAGACAAAGTTGTTTTGTTCATCACAGGATCTGGGTTAACTACTCCATATGACTGGTAAATATTGCACCTATAAACTAGCAAAAATATTAAAGGGAATTACACCCTAGAATCTAAATGTATAATTAATTATAATTGGTGAAAAAAAATGGAACAACCAATCTGTCCAGAATGTGGAAAATCAGATTATTTCAAATATAAACAAATAGCACATATGACTCAGAAAATGCCCAGAGATTTAGTGGCTATGGTTTTTTGTACAAACTGTGGAACCATTATTGGCATTGGTGCTGGGCGATAAAAAAAATTAGAAGTGGAGTTACACATATCCACTTTTCTTTAATTTTTTCAATAATAATAAATTTGGTTGAGTATAAATGATTACTGATAAAAGAGTCAATCTAATCTTTGAAAAAATTGGACAATCTGTTCAGAGTTCTTCTTTTCTAGGAAAGGGTGAAGCTTCAACTGTATTAAAAGTCAGTACTGATAAGGGCACCTTTGCTCTTAAGACTGCGTTATATCCTGAACGAAAGGAAAAAATTCTGAAAGAAGCCAAATTTCGAGCTTTCTTCTTAAAAAATGGAGTATCATGTGTTCCTTGGCCAGTGTATTCAGATAGTGAGATCTTCCCAAATGGAGCAGTTATTTACGAATATGCAGAGGGAAGTAAGCTAGATGTTATCAACATAGGTAATCTCAAGCAATTTGCACGAATAATAAGTGAAATTCATAGAATTGATTTTGAGATAGTAGATGATGGATTTAGCCAAATACGTAAATTATGCCAATCACTTGACAAGACAACAACTAAGATAAAAACCAAATATTCGCATCTCATGAATTCTTCAATTGAGACAGCTTTTGAAAAGGCACTAAAAGAGTTCAGCTTGAAGATAGATGAAAAAAGAGAAGTGAATACAATCGGGATGAACGCTCAATTACATGGTGATCTAAGTGATAATTTTGTGATTGATGAACAAGACAAAATATGGTTGCTAGATTGGGAAAACTCAGAATATGGAGATGTTGCAGAAGAATTATGTTGGTTTCTGTATGTTAATAAAATACAACCAGATGATAGATTGAAATTCTATCAAGAATATCAAAAATGGTTTATTCCAGCACAAAAAATCAAATTTGAAGAAATAGAGGAATTTTACTACGCTACAACACCTGTGTTCAATATTTGTTGGGGAATAGATCAATTGAATACGAACATAAAGGAGAATTTGGAACCAGAACGTAAACTGCGAGATCTAGCAGAATCAGCTAAGAATTGGAAATCTTTCTACTCAGACACGACAACATCCTTGATTATTAAAGGAATTAATACATTAAAAGAAGCATTAGACTGAGATTTTACGTTATAAATAGATAAGAAGAAAAAAAATATTTGAAGTGGAATTATATTTTTCCACTTTTCTTTAATTTCTCAATTTCTTTGAATTACCTTGATAAAATATACACAAATAAATAAATCAAAATATATTTCTCAAAAATCATTATTAAGAAGTTTTACTGTACTAGTAATGCCAAATATCTTTGTGAATGTAATGTTTAAAATAAAAACACTTATCTTTAAAACAACCATAATAAAGTGAGGAAAACGTCAATTAATTCAAGTTTGGATACATTATGATTAAGGAAAAAATAACATTCAAACCTCATGGAAGATTTTTACACAAAAGGAATATTGTAGCTTTCTTCACTGTAATTGCTATTTTTGGATTGTCAATTTTAGTTGTGTATTTGGATAATGACTTACAAGTTGATTTAATTTACTGGTATATAATGGCTGCAATTTTTCCAACTATTCTGATAGGTTGGATTATTTTTAATGTTCTTTACTATAAATCAATTCAATATAATATTGAAGAACACGAAATAGTTATTCATCGTGGAGTTATCCAGAAAAAAGTGAAAGTTGTCCCATTTCAATCAATAACAAACATTACAATTTCCAGGGATCCAATTGATAGGATCTTCTATATCGGTTCAGTAAAAATTCAAACTGCAGGATATAGTGGGGAAAAAACACCTGAATTAAAGATAGAAGGTATAAAAAATTACAATGATATTTATAATAAAATAATGAGCAGTGTAAAACTCGACAGTAGGATTTCTCCACTAAAAGATGAGGAAAAATTACCTGTTGAAGTTTTGTCAACAGATATCATTGAAATTAGAAAGGCAATTCTAAAAGAATTCATAGAAATTAAAGAATTAATAGGGAAACGCAAACACTAAAAATTGGAGTATGATAAAATGTCTAAAGAATTAATGGAATTTGGTCCGGATAAAAAATATCTGCAAAAAAGACAACTCGTTGCTTTTATGTGGTTCTTTTTCACTCTAATAATTGTTCTAGGAACTTTCCTAGGATTATATTTTGGAGGTGATAATAAAACAACAGCTTTAATTGTGTTATTTTCTGTAGGAGGAGTTGTTGTAGTTTGGTACATACTCTGGGTGATATATCTTTCATATTATTATAAATCAATGATTTACCAATTAAAAGAAAATGAAATGATTGTCCGACGTGGAGTTTTTCACAAGATCGAAAAAAATGTGCCTTTCCGTGCAGTTACAAATTTAGCTATTTTTAGAAGTCTATTTGATAGAATGTTTGGAATTGGAACCATACGATTACACACAGCTGGTTATAGTGGAACACCCTTACCTGAAGAAAACATAGAAGGACTAGTTAATTACAAGGAAGTCTATGATAAGTTAATAGCAAAAATTAGACCATTACAAGCAATGACACCACGTGCTAGTGTAGAAGTTGAAGAGCAAGATTTAGGATTTCAAGAACAATTAAGAGTAAATCAACAAATTCTAGCAACTCTGCAAGAAATTAAGGAATTGCTAAAACAAGAATAAAAGTAAATACAGGTCTATTGTCTTCTATAGATCTGTACTTTATTCCGAAATTCTATGAAGAGATGCAAATGAAGAAATCTAAATGACTAAATTTTTCCATCCCTTTGCATTTTCTCAATTTCTTTGAATTTTGCTGGTAAATACTCATCAACTACAAAAGTAAGACTTTTTGATGTCAGCGATTGTTGCTCTGCTTTCTTCTTTAATTGCATAAAGACCTTCAGTTCCTCTTGGAGGTATGGTTTCTGATAGCGAGGATCTCTGATAAGTTGTACAGTTCGATTCAAGTCTCCCTTTGTAAAGTTGTCTGTAGGTAAATCATAGGTAGTAATATCAGTTGGAGTTAACCCCATCCAAATAGCATCAGGGGTTGTTAATCCAGTTAAATGAGCAGCAGAAGCGCTACCTGAAGCTATGACATTATAGATGTGCATTCCCCAGGGATCAGCATCAACAAATGCATAGACTGGGAGTTTTAGCTCTTGATTCATCCTTCTTATTAATCGTCTAGTTCCTCTTGGTGCTTGACCTGCGAGGTGAACTAAGATAGCATTGAATTGCTCATCAGCATCTTCTTCAATCAATCTTTGAAACATACCACCTGATTCTACGCAAATAACTTTATCAGCACCTGTTTTTACAAAATCACTTTTGACCAATGTTGGTCCTATGGTTTGTCCATCAGGATTAAAAGTTAAGTTGAGTTCTCTTTTCTGCTTTGTTTTTTTATCTTGGAATGAAACAACAAGGTCCCCAAAGATGGTACTCCTGGCATCTGGGAAAATGTTGAAATCCTCTCGAGCCATTCCAATTATCGCTTCAACATCAGTAATTACATTATCGGATTCCGATTGATCATTGAACATTTTCGCCATAGCTGATTCTGAGGAATAATAGAGGTCTCTCAAGGTGCTAGTTCTACCAGGTTGCAAAAGATCCCTGGCAGCAAAAGAAGCAACAAACATTGTTTGTAAAAATGGTTTTAGATGTCGAACATTTCCTGCAGATCTTCTTACCCTCTTCTCACCAACAGAATATTGTCTTGTTTTTAAATCGTAGAAAATGTTAGAACTTGCACGTAAAGGCATTTCGAAATCAGGATACTTTCCTTCTTCTAATTGTCCGTAAACATCTTTCCCAAGTGCTACGAGTTTCTTGAATGCCTTATCTTTGACTTTGTCTGCATGAGTTTTCGTTTTAGTTTCTTTAGACATTTTTTTCACCTTCTGAGACTATTAGGC
>JAHLVZ010000097.1 GCA_019058165.1 Candidatus Heimdallarchaeota archaeon | reverse complement strand
CTTAAAGGTTCATCACTTGTTCCAGGTGGAAGATCAATAACCAAATAATCAAGGTAACCCCATTTTACATCACCAAGAAACTGATTAATCGCTCCCATCTTTAAGGGGCCTCTCCAAATTACTGCATCAGTTTTGTTTTCAAGAAGAAGTTCCATAGAGATAACTTTGACACCATCTACAGATTCAATGGGAATAATCCTTTTCTGTTCTTCATCAAATCCAGGTCTTCTATCATCTAATCCAACCATTTTAGGAACATTTGGACCTGTTATATCTGCGTCTAAAATACCAACAGATAATCCTCTCTTAGCTAATGATGTAGCTAAATTAATAGCAATTGTTGTTTTTCCAACTCCGCCTTTTCCACTAGCAACCACTAAGACATGCTTAATATCTTTCAATGCAGCCATTATTTTAGCTTTCATAGGATCGATTGCAGGCATGCTTGGAGCTTGAATTTTTTTCTCTGCCATGTTTTTACCTTCGAAATAGTTATTCGTAGAAAAGATTCGCAATTATTCTTTTAAAATTGACCCTTCATTTGAGAAAGAAGAAAAGAAGAATAGACTGAGTTTCTAAAGCAGAAACCGTCTATTGTATTTGAAAGCTAACACCAGGTGATTACTTTCTCATAATTGTCCATTATGACAATAATAGCTTCATCATAATTTACTTGCTTGATTTTGGGATTAGCATTATCTCCTATTATTCCTCTAGCCTCTAAATCTTCTTTTATTGCATATATTTCAATTCCGTGTTCCGTAGCATCGGAAATAATATTTTCTGCCCCCTTCCAACAAGCGAGAGTGCTATCTTGAATCAAGAGAATACCTACCTCATGGCCATGCTCTTTCTGAGCTGCAGTTATGTCTAACAGAGTTCCTTGAGCTGCGCATGTGTAAATGCTTTTTGAAGTGATATAAAGTAATTTTGACATTTTGTTTCCTCCTAAAGTGCAATAGTAGCATCAGCTTGAACTAATAACTCGCTGAAATCATCAATAGTTATGACCTTCACTTCCAATTTTGGATCAAGATCTTCTGGTTTAATCCCTCTTTGTTTAAGAGAAGATTCGATTGCAAAAATAGGGATATCATAGCGGTGCATAGCTTCGAGTGCACCCATAACAGAATGATGACCTATACCATCTGGATTCTGATCTTTGATGAGATTAAAGACACCATCATCAATGAAAACAGCATCATTCTCGACATCCAAGACTAACAAACCTTGAGCAATCCTAACGCCCTCAAGACTGTTGATGTGCCCGTAAGGACCTTTTCTGAAAATGATTAGTACTTTTTCCAAACTCTTCTTCTCCTAGGATGTGAAAATAAGTATTCTGTCAGAGTCTTCTACGAACTCACTTAGAGCTCCGAGACCGTCAAAACCAGTGCCTTCAATAAGCAAGTTTTCGTCATATATACCTCGGTATTCAGCACATATCGGACAAGATACAACTGGGATACCTTCAGCAGCTAATTCCTTGAACAATTCAGCAACATTCCTATCTCGTTCATCTGATGGTTTAATGGTTTTTACTGCGTTATATGCTCCATCAGTGTAGAGATAAATACCTGTGACTTCATGACCAGCTTTAATAGTAGCCTTAGCCAGTTTTATCACGGTATCTGAATTCTGAAATGTGTATGGGGAAGTCATTAGTAAAAATGCAATTTTACCCATAATTTTCACCGTTTTTTTTCCTATAAAATGGAAAACTAGTTACTGTATAAGTGAAACGGTTTAAAAAATAAACTGAAAAAATGCCTTAGAAAATAAGTGCTCAGCTTTATAATATCACTAGTTAAAGTGGTAATCAGCTTAAAGCTAAAATAAACCTATAGGTTTTTGATTAAAAATGGCAGATGCAAAAAGAATGGCTATCGTTGTACATTCAGGTACACTTGATTTAGCCTATCCACCATTAATGCTCGCTGCAGCAGCAGGAGCCAGTGACATGGAAGTTGATATCTTCTTCACTTTCTGGGGTTTAAACCTCTTAAAGAAGAAAGGATTGAAGAGAGCAAAGTTGCCTGGTGCGTGGCGAATGGGTACCAGCATGATGAAAATGATGATCAAGCGAACTGGTATGGCAACCTTACCAGGTCTTTTAGAAGGTGTTCTTGATACAGGCAAAGTTAGACTTTGGGCTTGTACCGCAACCATGGATATTATGATGGTTAAAAAGGAACAATTGATCTCAGAAGTAACAGGTTACATGGGAGCAGCAGGATTTTTAGATATTGCTGCAGATTGTGATGTACAATTATTCATATAAGGTGATTTAAATGACAGATATGCCAACTGCGGATAAAACCATTGATTGTCGTGGTATGCAATGTCCTATGCCAATCCTAAAAGCTAAGAAAGAGATACTAAAAATCAAAGTAGGAGAAACATTAGAAGTTCTTTCTAATGATCCTGGTTCTAAAGAAGATTTTCCACGGTGGGCTAAACGAACTGGCAACGAATTTCTTGGCGTCTTTGAAGACACTGACACACATTACTTTATAAAAAGAAAGGTATAACCTACTTCTCTTTTATTTTTTCTTTTTTGATTTTTTTATTATATTTTGATAATTAATTGATATACCATAAAAACGGTAAACTTTAAAAGCGAAAGAAGAAACGAAAGACTCGCAGAAACTCATCACCGGAAGTTAAGCCTTCAAACGTAGTGGTAATTACTGATCTGAGCGATCGTTCGGGAACATCATTAAGCTGCGTTGCGACGCGGTCAAAGCTGGAGGGCAACACCCGGACTCGTCCGATCCCGGAAATGGTGGGTTTCGTGCCTCTTGATTCTTTTTTCATTAATTTTCAGAATTCGTCTTCTACATCGAAAGATAATTTACCTGCTTCTTTTGTGAGTAAACTAAAATCAATTTTGTGCTTCCCAGGTTCTATATTACCTTTTATTCTAAAAGTAAATGTATCTCCTTTGGTTAACTTGAAGGGATTTTCTTTATTGACGTCCACTAAATTAACAATTACATCATCATTGATTAAAACTTTTATTTTATCAATATCAAAATCTTGCTCATCTATCTTTATTGGATCTAATCCAATAATAGTTGCGGGATAGATTTCATTCTGCAATTTGAAGGTAATTTCATCTTCCTCTTGTTTTAAACTGCCTTTTTTGTAGAGTTTTCTCAACATCACTTTAGGTATCATAAGAAGTATGCTCCTGTTATTTTATACAAAACTCTTAGAGGTTTTTATATCTTGCTAAATTAAGGAAAAGCTGATTTTAGGAACTCAAAAATGTGTTTCTTAGATATTTTTGACTCCCCTCTTACTCGAGGATTAAACACATAACCTACTCTTCCAACCTTTGTTTCTTTCTTGCGTGAGTGTTTTAATAATTCAAACATGATTTTGTATCCCTTTGGTCGGAAACCTTTCGGATGTTTTTCTATAACCATTTTCGAATACTCAGTTTCTCCTCCAAAGAATCCACTCATGACATCACCGCAGCTCGCAGAGCGGTGAATCCAATGCGAGAATTTCCCGATAACACTTGCACCCCAGGATATTACTCGTCTTGAGAAAGGCCAATCGGGAATTTCATCTCTTTCTCCAATGACAAATTGATATCCTTCTCGAAGCCTAATAGCTATTTCTCCTACCTTTTCTGGTGGGTGTTGAAAGTCACAATCAATAACAACATAATATTTGGTTTCAGTCATCTTGATGGCATCAAGCACACTAATAGTCAATCCATGAATTTCTTCAGTTTCTCTATCTAGTAAAATGAAATCAGGATTTGTTTCACTGAATTTGTGAACTTGTTCTCTTGTACCATCTTGTGATCCATCATCAGCAACTATGAGCTTAATACCTTTGTAATTTTCATTCATGTGTTCCATTAGTGGACCTATGTTTTCATTTTCATTAAATGTGGGTGTGATTAGTGTAATATCCCTAAAGTCCATATTAGGAGGAACTACTATAGGCTCTTCAGGAATTTTTTCCAACACATCAAAAGTCCAAACTTCATTCCACATATAATTCCAAAAGACAGTTATTACAAACGCAAAAGCACTTGCTGCCAGAGTTGCATTATCAATATTCGGAACTACTTTATGAAATTGCTTTGTAAAAGTAGTTGTTAGAAGATATTTTAACACCGCCCCAGAAGCTCCAACAATTGCATATTTGATGAACTGAGTTCCAACCCTTTCATCTCTAGAACCACTGAAAGTCCACAACTTGTTTAAAATATAATTAGAAGTCGTAGCTGCTGCAATACCCATGGCGATAGCAATTAAACCCTTAATAGTAAATTTAAAAATCCAATAAGTATATTCCACATCAAGAACAGTTGTGATTTTTCCGATAACAAATTCTGTGAGAGCTAAGGCTGCTAAATTAATGCCTAAACCAATTAAAGAAACAATTGTAAATTTGAAAAGGCGATATTTGAAACCCGCACCTAATCGTTTGAAGCGAGCCTTAACACTGGTTCTTGAGGGTTTTTCTTTAATTTCCTTTTCTTTTTTAAGCTCTGCTTCCTCATCCTGCATGTAATTGGTTCTCCTGGATGTAGACAAAATCCATCAAGTTATTAGGTAATAAGGTATTACAAAATTCATTATTAAAACTATTCAATAAAATCAATACATGCACGAGATGAATGGTTCATCCTCTCTAATCCCTAAAATATTTTTGAGCGTATAAATTTTTATTTTAAAACAACTAATCTTGATATGATGAATTAAATGTCGGATTCAGCAGTCACATTAACAAACTTAACAAAGGATTTCGGAGAACTAAGAGCTGTTGATACTTTAAATCTGGATATAGCTGAAGGAGAGATTTTTGCTTTAGTTGGTCCAAATGGTGCTGGCAAAACAACCACAATCAAAATGATTCTAGGCATTCTTTCCCCAACATTGGGCGAAATCCAGGTACTAGGATGGAACATTCCTAAAGAGAGAAAGAAGATAAAACGGGATATTGGTTATTTGGCACAACAAAGAGCTTTGTATGAGTCATTAACTACTCGAGAGAATATCGAATTCTTTGCAGGCATAAAAGGCATGCCAAAAGATGATATCAAAGAAAAAACTGACGAATTGATTCAAGTATTAGATCTTGTAGAATATGAAAAAGTTCGAGCTGTAAATCTATCTGGGGGAACTCAACAAAGATGTGCATTAGCATGTGCTTGTGTAAACAATCCGAGATTATTACTTCTTGATGAAGCAACTGTTGGTTTAGATCCAGTCTTACGAAAAGAAGTATGGAAATATTTGCGAGATTTCAATAAAAAAGTGAAAGGGGCAATAATAATTACTACTCATTTTCTTGATGAAGCGGATTATGCTGATAGAGTAGGTTTTATGCGAGGAGCGAAATTGATTGCATTAGATGCTCCTGATGTTCTCAAGAAACAAACCTCTTCTATTACGATGGAAGAAGTATTTTTGAAACTAGCTAAGGAGGAGACCTAAGAATGCGAATGACTTGGTTAGTTGCAAAAAGAGTCTCGAAATTCATTCTCAGAGATCCACGATTAATAGCTCTAATGTTAATTGTTCCAATAGTTATGTCGCTAGTAATTGGTTACGGCTTCAGTGGTGAGATAAAAAATATTGATGTTTTAGCAATTAATCTTGATGAATCCACAAAAGAAGTCTCAACACCTTTAGGAAACATAACAATATCAGCAAGTAACTCAATGATTGAGTATCTTGATGAATCAGATAAGGTTGCTATAACTCCAATTGAGGAAACTGAAATTTCAGATTGGAATGCAACAAAACAAAGCGTACTAGATGGTGAATTCTATGGAACAATTATGTTTCCAGTTAATTTTACAATAAATCTTTTTTCAATTCTAGAATCGGGTAGTGAGGTAGAAGTTATTATTGATGTATTTGTTGATAATTCTAATCCTCAAATAAGCGGTGCAATACTTCAAACTCTCAGTGAATCCTTGGAGAATGCAATGGGTAGTGGTATTGGACTTTCGATTAATGCTGAATTTGCTTTTGATGAAGGATTATCTCAACTACAATATATGATGCCATCCATCCTTCCTTTTGCAGTCTTCTTTATGTCGTTTATATTATCGATTATATCCTTAATCAGTGAACGAAAAGCCGGAACGTTAGACTTGCTTCTTTTGTCTCCTTATAGAAAGGTCAACATAATGCTAGGGTACTTAATTCCGTTATCAGTTGTCTCCATTATCCAAGCGTCAATCCTTATAATCCTGACAATTTTTGCATTCAATGTTCCTGTTATCGGTGGTGCTGGAGCATATTTTGCCATCTACTTTATGATGCTATTACAAGGAATGTGTGGAATGGTCCTAGGATTTCTCCTGTCAACATTCGCAAAAACGGAATTACAAGCCATCCAATTTATTCCCATGGTTACGTTTACAATGTTATTACTATCAGGTATTCTTGTACCATTGGAAACATTGCCAACCTGGTTGCTTCCAATTTCCTATATGTTACCATTGACTTACGGAGCAGAATACCTGAGAACGGTAATGATTGAAGGCACAGGATTTCTGTGGCATTGGCACATCGCACCAGTCATAGGTTTCATAATCCTATTCCTACTATTGTCTTCTCTAACGTTAAGAGAAAGCAAATAATAATTTAGAAAATTGAGGATTTCCTTAGTTTGCATTTTTCTTAAAAAGGAGTTAATTTCATTTTTCCATCTAAAACGACGTTTCCACACATTTAATTTTTTACTTGAAACATCAAATTTGTTTTTCATAAATAAAGTTGATAAGAAATTCTAAGTTAAATCTTTGTTTTTACAGAAAAAAAGAGATAAATGAGGTTGACATATACAACCTCTAATTCTATTATTTGACAAGGTTAGCAATTGATCTTTCTTTATTGCTTGATTTTCTTGCGTCTTTGAGTTCTCCCTGTAAAGCTTTAGGCATTCTGGTTGGCAAACTAAATCTGGTTTCTTCATCTTGAGTATATGCGAAGACAAAGGTCAAGTAGGCAGTTTTCATTGGTCTGAAGATGAAGAATGTAGGAATAAATGCAAAGATTATTGCTGAGAGAATGGTAAGTGGATAAGCAATTTCAGGGGCAAGACCATACGCTAGGTGAAGAACTATACCTGCTATTGCACCAAGAACACCGTAGAGAAAGAATGCTATGAATTGTAAAAGCCCAAAAGCTCGACTGACACCTGTTTCTCTTATTAAGACGTCCATATAATATCTCTTGAGCAAATTAAAGCTGCGTTTGACGCCATCTTTGAAGCCGTGACCTTCTATTACAATTGCTGGAAGTGTGAAATAGGTTAAGTATTTGAAAATTATGCCCATCACTGAAGCCAAGATTCTAGCAAGAATTGCGAGAACTATACCCGCAATATTTCCTTTTTGCTGAGATCGTGATGCTGTATTTCTTAGCATTCTTTGAATCCATTGCACTAAAGCTGTGACAACTCCAAAGGTTAGTATGGGACCAGCTTTACCTAAGACATTCTTTAGACAGAATTTCATATCAGGATCTCTTTTTCGGTACCATTCGTAAGCATAAGTGGTATTGATTGCTTCAGAAGCATAAAAGATTCCGTAGTAAATGATCATTTGTATCAATGAGACTGGTATACTAATGACGTATCCTAACCATTCCAAACCCACCATACCACCAGTTAGTATAATGAAGTAACCCCAAATCGATGCTATAGTTAGAAAATTTAGTACTGAAATAGCTGTTACAAATAGAGGAGCTAATATCATTCCTTTTTCTGCTAGAACAACTTTACCTGTGAATTTTAGGAATTCACCAGCTCTTCTTATTTTATTAAAACTAAAAATCATTACTAGTAACAGTAGACCCGCAGGTACTAAACCCGGTAAGGCAAACAGAAAACCACCAGGTAATAAGAGACCGCATAATAGACCTCCAATTATACCGCCAATTATGAAGAATACACTTCCTGCAATAACTAAAATATCTCCATATTTAGCAGTAAGAACTAATAGTAACCAACCTACGAGAAAACCAATGATAGCTAATCCAACAAGTATAACAACTAGAACCCACCAATACTGAGTCCATGTACCACCAGCAATAATTGCATTTACGAAATCATCCAAGTATTGTATTACATCTGCTTCAAACAGCAGAAGAACGAAGAAAGTAATTCCTGCACCGAAGAAAAGAAGTGTGAAAAAGACATATAAGAAGATTGCTTTTTTATTAGGTGGTTCTATCTTTATTTTTCCTTTTGTAGTCATTTTAAAAAACCTGTAATAATATTCGATTTCTACAAGTGTTAAACAAACATAAGTATATCAATATTATGTGCTTTAATTTTAGTTAAGTAAAGAGAAATCAAGTTAATCGAATTCTTGGCAATACTTGCAATAATCCTTTTAAAAGAGATTAGAGGTTGGAAAGTTAGAGAGTAAACATAGATTTCCATGAATAAATATCTTTGAAATACTCTAGTGGTGAAAAACAAATGACTTTAGTTGTTCAAAACAGCCTTACAAGAAAAATGGAGGAATTCAAACCACTAGTGGATGGTAAAATTACCATGTACACTTGTGGTCCGACTGTTTATAGTACTCCACATATTGGAAACTACAGAACATTCTTCATGGCTGACATGATGCGCCGATATTTTGAATTCAAAGGTTACGAAGTCTTTCATTTGATGAATATAACAAATATTGATGACAAAACAATCCGGGATTCAGCAGTAGAAGGCTTAACCCTCAAAGAATTTACAGAAAAGCATACTGATGTGTTCTTTGAAGGCATTGACTGGCTAAATATGAAACGAGCACATGTATATCCAAGAGCAACAGACCATATCAAGGAAATGATTGATCTCATCAAAAAACTTGAAGAAAAAGGCTATGCCTACGAAACAGAAGATGGGGTTTACTTTAAAATCAGGAAATTCAAAGATTACGGTAAAATTGCCAATGTTGATCTCGAAACATTACAAGTAGGTGTTCGAGCAAAAGCTGATACATATGAAAAAGGCAATGTTCAGGATTTCGCTCTATGGAAGAAAAGCACAGAAGAAGAAATCAAACGAAAGATTTTCTTTGAAAGTCCTTGGGGTAAAGGGCGTCCTGGTTGGCATGTAGAATGTTCTGCAATGTCAATGAAATACCTCGGTGAAACATTCGATATACACACAGGTGCTGTTGATCTTAAATTCCCACATCATACAAATGAAATTGCCCAATCAGAAGCTGCAACTGGAAAACCTTTCGTGAAGTATTGGATCTATGGAGAATTCCTCAATCTTAGTGAAGAGAAAATGTCGAAATCCTTGGGAAATGTAACAACTCTTCATGAATTGATGGATAAATTCGATGCGGATACTATAAGATACTTTTTCCTTTCAACAAGATATGGTGCACTTCTAGAATTCTCAGAAGACAAACTCATAGGATCGAAAAATAGTGTTGAACGTCTTCGCACAACTTTTGAAAATGTACAAAGCCATATGCGTTCCCTCACCCAAAAATCTCCAATGAGTAAACGAGAAGAAGAATTACTCAAAGAAGTCAAAAAAGTGCGAAAAGACTTCGAGAAAGGAATGGATAAGAATTTCGATACTCCAAAAGGTTTGAAAGCAATACATGAACTTGCTAAATCACTCAATAAATACATTGAAGGCGAAATTAACCACGGAACACTACAAGAAGCATTTGAGATGTACAAACTGCTACTAGATACTTTTGGCCTTTTAGTTAAAAGCTCTGAAGTATCACTTGGTGCTGATGACAAAACACTAGATGAACTACTAAACCTTATAATTGATCTCAGAAACGAAGCCAGAAAAAACAAAGACTACAAAACTAGCGATAAAATTAGAGATAAATTAGCAGAAGTAAATATCGTTCTCGAGGATTCATCAAAAGGTACCATTTGGAAAATTAAGAAATAGACTTTCTGAGAAAGTCAATTACCTTTTTTTATTCAAACAACTTAATAAGGATATTAGATTAACTACTAATTGTAATTTTCAAAGTGAGTATCATGTTCAGGAAATACATATCTAAAATCATGGAGATGGAATATCCTTTCGAATTTGGTCGGAAGATGAATTGTCCTCATTGCAAGGGTGAAATTTCTTGGGTAAAGGGTTATATGGGAAAAGCAGCTGGTCCCAAAGCACCAATAATTGGTAGTTCGACGTATATTTATTCTATGGTCTTTGTTTGTCCAAGATGTGAAACCATAATAAATATCCAACAAGTTGGATCTGGTACTAACATTTTTGGTATGAGTGATTAAATCATAACTCACTTCCCTTTTTTTCTTTTAAGTGATTTTTATGTCACAAGATGATTCTTTTTAAAAGTAAACTCTTAATATTAATTCGAATACAATCGAAAGACTTGAAAACTCTTCATATTTGCCTCTAAATTATAATTAAAAAGCAGTACTCGCGCTAAAAACATACATTCATTTGGAAATGTGACCTTTATGCCAACAAAACCAAATATTACCTTAAAAGTTGCCGAAGCAAGACAGAGAGATATAGGAAGACAAAAGGTTCGAATTGATGGACTTTCCATGAGACAAATCAATGTTACTACAGGTGATGTTGTAGAGATAAAAGGAAAGAAATCAACTTCCGCCATTGCTTGGCCAGCTTATCCAGAAGACCAAAATGCTGGATTAATACGAATGGATAAGCTTCTTAGAAATAATGCTGATATAGGATTATCAGAAAAAGTAACAGTTTCCAAAGCAAATGCGAAAAACGCAAAGACGGTAACTTTGGCACCTTTCCAAACACCAGTTGCTATAGATTATAGTTTCGAGAATTTTGTAAAAAGAAAATTATTAGGTTATCCTTTAACAGAGGATGATACTGTTTTAATTCCCATTTTAGGCAAATCTTTGCCTTTTACAGTTACATCTACAACTCCTAAAGGAATCATACGAATCACTGAAGATACTGAACTAAAAGTCATTGATAAACCGGTACAAGTATCCGAAGAAACTCTACCACGCACATCATATG
>JAHLVZ010000096.1 GCA_019058165.1 Candidatus Heimdallarchaeota archaeon | reverse complement strand
AAAAGCATTGTTTTCTAGATTTTCAATGAACTCTTTTTCATTATCAACATGAATTATCTCACAATTAATTTCCTTCATCAATAGAGTTTCTTTAACTAATTCTGCATCGTTTTTATTATCTTCCAAATGTAGAATTCTGATGAGAGGTTTCATGCAATTCTGCACCACGAGAAGAAGTTTTGTGTAAATTGAAAGCCAATTTATGATTCTTCCACTTTATTAATTTTAAATGTAATTTATTTTAGTTTTGATTGAGGACTTTTTGAAAAAAAAGGTGAAATAGATTGAAAGATTAATTCTTATCAACTACACCGAGCAATTATTACAGTTCGATCGGTATATTTTGCTCTATAAAAGATGAAATTATCTACCAGCTTATCTCCAGTTTTTGATTCCAAAATTAATGGTCCTTCTTTTAATTTACCCTTGACTACTTTTTGAAGGATTTGCTCCATAGTTTTCGATTCTTCTTTTGGAAAGAGATCAGTGAATTTTTTCTTTAACAATTCTTTCTTCGTAAATCCAAGCTTCTTTCGTACTCCTTTGTTTATATTCAAAATTGCTCCAGATTCACTATCAAATACGATCAAGAAATCCTCAATTGCATCAAAAATTGTTTGAAGGTTTGCTTCAGAACTGATTACCTCTTCTTCAGCACGTATTTTAGCTATTGCTGTACCCATTTCACGACCAATTGCTTCAAATATGGATAAATCATCTTTGGAAATAGGTCTCTTTTCTTTCAAACTAATTATTAAAGCACCAATGACTTTTTGTTTTGAAAAGAATGGCACTCCAACAAGAGTTGAAATTCCAAGTCCTTGGTGACCCTTACTCATCTTCATATAATCTTCTACAAAGATTGTTTTACCATCAACAAATAATTTCTTGAAAGATTTGTTTTTGACAGACAGTTCTTTTGCTTCAGTTACAAATTGACTAGACAAACCTAAAGATCGACGAATTTCAGCTGTTTTGGTTTCATCATTAATGAAATAAATAGCACCACCACTGAAATCAAGTGAGTTCAAAAGCGTGGATAAAGTAAAATCAAGCAATTCATCCATATTTTTAGCATTATAACCGGCAGAAATAATTTTGTTTAAAACCTCAAGCTCATAAGATCGTCCCTTTAGAGACGCCTCTAATTCTTTCAAGTCCGATATATCAACGATAATTGCATTAATTGTAGATAATTGAGCTTCTTTGTCGGTGATAGATGTTAATGTCATAATAACTTGAATAAGAGATCCGTCTTTGTGCTTACGTACACTTTCTAGAGTTGTTTTTCCTTCTGCAAGAGTAGTTTTTATCATTTCTTCTTGTAGCTGTTCTCCACCTGGTGGAGCAAGGATAGAAAGAGGTTTTCCAATTAATTCTTCTGGAGTATAGCCAAGTACATCTTTAATTGGGGCATTTGCATAGATTATGTTTCCCTTAGTATCTGCAGAGATAACTACTTCTTTACTATTTTCAATGATATTTACTAATTGCCTTCTTTGTCGTTCAAATTCTCTTCGTTCTGTGATTTCCCAAATTATTATTTGAATAGCAGGATCACCACGAAATGTTGTGAGTGTAGCATAAATTTCAGCAGGAAATTCTTCACTATTTGTTCTCTTTAAAACTGTCTCATAGAGAGAGGGTTCTTTATCATCAAATTCGTAAATCGAATTCAAATAATTATCAATTTTTTCTTGGTTAGCGTCACTAAAATATTGTAAAGGATCTGCACCAATTATATCCTTGATAGATTTTACTTGTAATAACTTGAAAATTGTTGGACTAGCATATTTGATTTCTTTATTCTGTATTAATAACACACCCATTTGTCCTGGCATGGATTCAACTAATTTTCTATATTGGCTTTCGCTTTCTATTAGTGCTTCATCAGCTAGTTTTCTTTCCACTGCAGTTGAAAAAATCCCAGTTATGTTTTCAAAAAACAATTGATCTTCTTCTGGAATGTCTTTCTTAACTTTTGATCCTAATTGAATTGAACCTAGAAACTTTTTATTTGCATTATAAATTGGCCAAGAAATGAAAGAACGATATTTGAATTTAGTAATAATGTCTGTATTTTTTAGAAACTCATGTTCGGATGCATCGGGAGCAAAGATAGACTTGCCAAGAAATTGTGTTAAAGGCAATTCTGTTGATTCTATTGATACATGCGTTAGGAATTCCTTAGCTGTGTCATCTAATCCATAATCTGCCATTGGAATTAAGATTTTTTCATTTTCATAATATATACGGATAGAACCTGAATCAAAACCAAGAGTTTCTACAATTCCAATCAAAACGCTTTGACATAAATCTTGCACGTTTAATGATTGAGAAGCAGCTTCTGCAATTATCTGGAGAACCTTTCTATCTCGAATAAGTGCTTTTTCTGCTGTTTTTCGTTGTGAAATATCTAATAAAGAAGCAACACTTTGCTTAGTTTCTGGCATCAAACCAACTGTAATAAAAGCTTCAATTGTTTGACCGTTCTTATGTAATAATCGAGCTTCATAGGTAGTTGGTGCTTCATCTTCTTTTATTCTTCGAGCTTGATGATAACTTATCAATCTAGGTAAATCATCTGGATGTACAAATTCAGTCCACTTCTTTTTACCCACAATCTCTTCTTTTGTAAAACCTGACAAAATTTCCAATTGATGATTACACTTGGAAACAATCATATCCTCCTCGATAGTTATAGTTGCAGTACCTTTATGTTCAAAGATATTCTCTAGTTCTTTCTCCCTTGTAGCAAGCTCCATCTGGGCTAATTTTTGTTCCGTAATATCAGTCATCACCCCTTCAATAAAACCTTCTCTACGATAAATCTTTGATGATGATGTTATCCAGATTGGTGTTTTATCTTTTCGATATAATTTCATTTGATATCCTTTTACAAATCCCTCTTTTTGTAGAGAGTCAAGAAATTCTAAACGAGCTTTTTCATTTGGATAAAATTGGCCAGCAGATAATTGCTTGAACTCCTCAACTGTTGCACAGCCAAATAATTTCGCCATTGTTTCATTTGCTTCTATGATTGCCCCTGTTTCAATACTAGATCGAAACATCCCTACTAATGCATTTTCGAATAAGTTTTGGTATTTTATGAAAGAGTCCTTTGTTTCCGTATTGTCAATAATTACAATGGAAACTGAGACTAATTTTTGTTCTATATCATAGGCTCCTATATTGAATTGTAGCCACCATCTCTCTTCTCCATCTTTTCGCAAGATTTTGTATTCAAGCATCTTAGGAACGAAACCACTTTGCATTTGCTCGAAACTCTTGAGATAGTAATCTTTGAAATCAGGATGAATAATTTCTTGAATAAAATTGGGAGTATCATACCAGTTTTGTGTTGTATACCCACTTAAATCCTCAAGAAATATATCAACTAAGGAGAATTTTCCGGAAGGTAAATCCATCTTAAGAAACCCACGAACACGTTCAGCAAGCTTCTGATGCATATCTTCAAGTTCTGTAACAGTTATCTCTAATTTTTTTCTTTGATCTCTAGCCTCTACTTCACGTAAAGCTCTTTGGATAGCAGGAACCAAACGTTCCATCCGAGATTTCAAAACATAATCAGTAGCACCACTCTGTAAGGCTTCAATTGCTAATTCTTCACCTAATACTGCAGATACGAGTATGAAAGGAGTTTGTAACCCCATCTCTCGTGTGAGTTTTAAAGCACTTAAGCCATCAAATGATGGTAAACTATAATCAGCTAATATAATGTCTATTGATTCATCTTTTAGGGCATTGATATAATCACTTCGAGTATCTACACTTGTGATTTTACAATCTACATCCTCCAAAGTAAGAATTTCTTTGACTAATTCAACATCGATTTTGTTGTCTTCAAGATGAACTATTTTTAGTGGTGCTTTCATACGTAAAACTCTCTGAAGTCGAGTGGAATATTGATGAATATGTTTTGCAGTATTCGCTATGAATTAAATTCTTGTTCTTACAAGATATAACATTTACTTTATATGCTAAACTTGGGAAAAATCTTTGATTTGGATTCAATCAACAGAAATGAAATTTTTTACTTTAACGAATAGTTAATCATTCAAATGATTGAGTAATGAAAATCATTGGCAGTTGATTTGATTAGTTTTATTAACCCAAATAATATTGAAAACAAGGGTCAATTCTATGAAAACAATTAGAACCGAAGAAATGAACTGGCAAGACATTCAAGAAGCAATACAAAAAGGATATAAGACTTTAGTAGTGGCGGTTGGCTCAATCGAGCAACATGGACCACACCTACCTACAATAACAGATACTTTAATTGGAGATTCTTTAGTTAATGAAATAGTCAAGAAAATCGGTAATGCGCTACAAGGTCCAACAATAAGAATTGGTTGTTCAAAACACCATTTAAGTTTCCCCGGTACAATCACCCTGAGTACTGAAACCTTTAAAGCTGTCGTAACTGATTATGCTGAAAGTGTTACTAAACACGGTTTTGAAAATTTAGTCTTCATTCCAAGTCACGGAGGAAATTTTGTGGCTTTAGAAGAAGTAATTAATGATTTAAAGAAAAAACTCACAGATGTAGAAATCTTTGGTTATACCGATCTTTACGGATTTCTTGATATCTTAACCAGTTATTCTATCGAAGCAGGGAAGACTCAGGAAGAAGCAGGAGCTCATGCAGGTGAGAATGAAACCTCACTAATGCTAGCTTTAGCAGAAGAGTTAGTTATGAAAGATAGACTTATTCCTGGTTTCATTGAAAAATTCACTGAAAAGGAAGTAGAAATAATTTTTGAGAAAGGTATGAAAGCTCTAACTGATAATGGGGTTCTAGGTGATCCAAGGAGAGCTTCTGCAAAAGATGGCAAAATTTATTTCGAGAAACTCGCAGATTTCCTAGCTACTGAAGTGTCAAAAATGATTAATTAGGATACTACGCATCTTCTTCTTTATCTTAATTTATTCATTATCTTATGTTAACTGTACATATACTAATATTCAATAATAGCAATAGTCTTAAATTATTCAGACAGAATTGACAACAATATTTAGCTTTAAAGAAAAATTGTATAATGGATTCTATTAAAATGACTTCTAGCAAAATTAGGAAAACCTCTACAGCTACTACCGCTATTAAAAGCAACGGCTCAAAAATCAAAGGGATTATTTTTGATTTCGATGGTGTATTGTCTTCATTTCATGCTAGAATTGGTTGGCCAATAACAAGTGCAGCAATAAGAGTGAAACCTGATATTTCAAGAGAACAAATTACTGATATGGCACTTTCAGTTCTAACTATGTTATCTTCTATAGATGAGGATTCAAGTAAGACAACCATACTCAAGTACATATTTGGTGTGGGAAAGAAGTTTGGTATGTCAAATTTTCAAACACTCAAATACATGATAACATTGACTATAATATACAGGAAAAATAGAAAGACAGTTGTACCCAATATTGGCGTCAGAGAAGTTCTTAGGGAAATTCTTGCTCAAGATTACAAACTTATTTTATTAACTAATACAAGTCAAGGTATTATCGATATTGCTAAAGAGAAAATCCCTGAAATAAATGAATTCGATCTAATTTTAACTCGAGATGATGTCAAAGTTCTCAAACCTAATGCTATCGGTTTGATTAAAGCTATGGAAGTTTTAGGTCTAGAGGCAGATGAAGTAATAACTATTGGAGATCAAGCGAGTGATATAATTGCTGGGAAAAGAGCAGGAACCATGACTGTTGCGGTAAATGATGAAATTATGGATTTCGCAAAACAACTTCTAAGAGATGAGAATCCCGATTTCATTATAAGGGATCTTCGTCAATTACCAAATCTTTTGATATTTCTACGTGATTGCATAATTGAAGATATTAGAACAACAATAGATTTAACTGAAAAGCCTTTTCCAGAAGATTTCAACACAATTGAGAAAAACTCTAATCCCTCACCATAATTACAAGAAAGTGATTTAGATTTCTAAGACGGGTATGTTGATTCTTTTTTTGGCCAAACATCAATTAATTGAGCTACTCCAAGAATGTGCGAGCAAATCTTTCGGTGTTTAAAGAAGGGACAGCTGCACTCATATACACCATCAGTAAAACGAACCCAATATTTTCCATGTTTCTGATTAATTACCACGTATTTGAACCAAGCCCAATTATCTGTATTCTTGTCTTTCTCCCCTTCTAGGAATTGGATTCGCTTAGAGTGTCGCAAGTATTTCCTACTTGTTCTATATTTGCTAGCAACTAATCGATCCTTTTGGATCCATTCTAATATCCAATCAGGGAGGGGCATAATGACATAACTCCATTATAATTAGAAAAACATTTACTGATAATTTCCTAGCAGCATTTCTTTGGAAGAATATAAATTAAGTCTCGTACTTTTTCCAGAAAGGGGCGAACTTCATCAGGTATCTTATAGAATTTCCATTGCCCTTTTTTCTGAAAAGTAATTAATCCGCCTTCTCGCAAATTTCTCAAATGATGCGATATTAAGGTCTGATGTTCATTAAATGCAGATTCAAATTCACAGTTACAAGCCCATTCCTTGTTCAATAGAATTAAGAGAATTTTTAATCGAATAGGGTTGGCAATGAGCTTTAATTGTGAGGAAAAATCATCAGCTTTTTCGAAAACATCAATACCGGAAAGATATTCCTTTCTATCTAGAGAAACGCAGCAAATTTGTTTCAAATCAACTTTTTCAATTATTTCATCAAGATCGGCAATATCTTCTCTTCCTCTAATAGCAACGATTTTGACCATTTTTTTCTCTTTTTTCTTTTGTTCTTCCAAACTCATTATACCCTATCCATTGCGCAATTTACATACTAACTATAAGGTATTCCTTTTTTATTTGTTGTTAGATTAACGAAAAACGTTGATTTGGATAATCGAGAATTACTTTGTAGTTCTTTAGAAAGTTATACCCAATGATACCATTTTTTATCTTAGCAGCTTTTGGGGCAACTTTAGCCAAATCAGTAACAATAAGTTGCATGTTTTCTTGACTTGTCATTGCTACCTTGAATTGTTCAATTGAAGCAATTTCCATTGTAGCATCACCACCAACTCCTTTAACTAATCCGGGAAATGGTGTAGTTACAAGTTGAAGATTTTTAGCTAATTGCTGTGTAATAACAGTTCCTCCAGCACCTGTGTCTAAAACAAAATCAAAAGAATTTGATCCATTAATGTTCACAGGAATACCAACTAAATGAGTATCATCGAGATAGACAAATTTTTGCCAATTAGTATCCGAAGAATCAGCTATTTGATCTTTCATTACTCTATCAAATTGCAATTTTTTCTGTGGGTAATCCACAGTTAACATAAAGTGCTTCAAAGTAGTAAAACCAATTGTACCGTCAACAGGCGTTCCACAATTACCTAGCAATTTCTCAAAATCGAGAACTAAAACATCTTCATTTTCATATGTCTCATTGCTAATTCTCAGTTCCTGCAAAAGAGCAATTTCGTGTGGAAAACTTACTGAAATATCTTCCACCTCAAGATCAAGAGTTTCAATTCCTAAACTATTAGCCAGTTTTTTTGATATTGAAGTTGCTTTCGCACCAGTATCCAAAACGAAATTGAACGGACCCTCTTTATTTACAAAGACATCCAAATGGATATGATTCGATGCTTTATCAAGTTTAAAGTCTATAGTCATTAGGCTCTACCACTTCAAAGAATTCTATCGTATTTCTAATTTGGTTTTCTTGCGGTAATAATACCACTGTTCATAAGATACTCTTTACCATCTTTCCACTTTATTCTGCCAGCTTGTTTGCTTTCAATATCTATAGAGATATCAACAAATCCTGCAGCTTTAATTGCTTCAGTGTAACCTTCAGCTGTTAATGCTCCAGCAACACACCCACACCAAGCTTCATTGTCATTCTTTAAGCTCTCAGGAAGTTCTTGTTCTGCGATTATATCAGCATCTACAAGGCGTCCACCTGGTTTTAGAATTCGAAATGCTTCTTCGAAGACTGTTTTCTTGTCAAAAGTAAGGTTAATTAAACAATTAGATATCACAACATCTGCAATGTTATCTTCAAGTGGTACATTTTCAATGTCTCCTAATTTAACTTCAACATTGTCTAGGGACATTTCTTCAGCTAAATTTGTTGCATATTCGATCATTTCGGGAGTCATGTCAATGCCAATCGCTTTCCCAGTTTTACCTGTTAATTTGGCAGCTTCTGTTAAATCATGTCCTGGACCACTTCCAAAATCCACAACAACATCTCCTTCTCTTATTCCAGCTTTCTTAGCGAGATTACTTGAGGAACCAAAACTAGGGACTTTTATTTCCTTTTTCTTTGGCGCTAATGATAATTCAGTTGAACAACATGAATCATCTTTTGATTCAGTCTCTGCTGCAACTGGAGAACAACATGATTCTCCTTGAGTTGCTTTTTCTATTGCTTTCGCATAACTTTCTTTGATGACTTCTTTTGAATTAGTCATTTTATCACCTTACTAACTAAGGTATATGAAATATTTTTCATATAAAAGATTTTTCATACATGCGACAATGGTCTATAATTAGAGATATAGGAGAAAAAAACGAGTGTAGCTAAAAAACATATAAACCTATTATGATACAATGATTTATCACATCGCTTAATGGGTGTAAAAATGGATAATAATGAAATATTCAATTTAGCAGAGAGTCAGGAAAAGAGAATAAGAACATTTCTCGATAACGGAAGAAGAGATACATCGTTATTCTGTAAAAAAGGAGTAAATGAAGAAATTTTTATCCCTGTTAAGGATGGAGAAGTACGAGTTTTACACCACAAACCTGAGAAACAAACTACTAAACGACCGATCCTTTTTTTACCAGGATTTGTGGCTGCACCGTGGACTTGGAATGATTTTCATCGCCCACATCATGGTTTCGCTGAGTATTACTATTTTGAAACCCGAGAAAAGAAATCTAGTAAAATGAACAGACATAGAAAAATCCAATTATCAATAAAGCAATCAGCAGAGGATTTAGCAGATGTCATTGACCATTTAGGTTTAAACAAAATAGACTATGTGTTAGCATCTGCCAGTTATGGAGGAGGAGTGGTTTTTCAAGCATTAATTGATAAATTAATCAATCCACCTACTACTTATTCATTTGATCCAATTGCCGTATGGATTTATGGTTCGCCATTTATCAATGCCTTTATTCGTTTCACTCCAGGATTTATTTTGGGTCCTTTCAGAACAATATTTACCAAAATGTTTCTAAGGAGTATGAAAAATCAATCGCAAAAAAACAGAATGATAGCTTTTGTGCAAGGTGGAGAGCCTTGGAAATTTAAAAAAAGCACCAGACAAAACTTGAAGTGGGATATTCGAGAGGAATTAGCAGATATTGATACAGAGTTATTCATAGCCCATGGACCTTTAGATAAATATCATCCTCGAATGTCGTACTATAATTTCACAAAAGCTATTCCAAAAGGCAGATTTGTTTTTATGAATACTACAGATGAGGATCGCGAATTGTTAGCTGGTGTTATTGCTACCGAATTTGCCAAGGTTACTAAAAATGATGGCTTACCTAAAGTATTGAGTGATTTTGAAATCAAAATTGAACGATAATGAAATTTAAGAAAAAAGAATTGTCTGTGGGAAGGTTATTACTCCCCAACAGAATTTTTTGATTACTCTTTCTGAGAACCTGAGATTGTGAATGAGGGCAATTTAATTGGAGGAACTTTTGCTTGAGTATCATTTAGGTCAGAGTATTTACCAATCAAGTCTATGTTTGCAAAGAATCGGAGAACACTGTCTGTATATCGGAGAGTTCGTAATGGGTATTGGATTTCACCGTCTTTGACAAACCAAGCACCATCTCGAGTTAAACCTGTGAAAATTCCTTTGGTAGGATTTACAGCATTCTGGTAATGAAAGTGTGTGATAAGTATACCATTCTTTGTTTCAGCAATCATCTCATCAAGGTTTGAATCGCCTTCACCGATGAGCAAGTTACCTGGAAACGGTATAGAACGACCTCTAAATTTAGCGTTGTGACCAGTGCTTTTGACACCGTCTTTATCTGCAGTCAATGAATCGTAAGCTAAATTCATAGCAACACCATTAGTGATCATATCAAGCTTAGATTTAGGATAGCCTTCGTCATCATAGAATCCTCGATAAACCAAGCGTTTATCGAAGCCGTCATCCCAAAGATTCAGTTTTTCATCAAATATTTTCTCACCGATTTTATCTCGTAAGAAGCTAACATAATCCTGATACATCATTGCGCTGAAACCAAAATAGCTCATGAAGAACATGAGACCGCCAACAGCAGCTGGTTCAAGAATCACTTCATAATTTCCCGGGTCGACATATTTCATACCAAAACCATCGGCAGCTTTCTTCGCTGCTTTTTCAGCAACAGTTTTGATTTGTAGTTGTGTGAAATCATTTCGATTATCAGATGACCAACCAGCAGTTTGTTCCTTTCCATCTTCAGCTAAAACAGTTAGATTGATATTACTACCAGTTGCTGCACCGTAAACTTCTACGCCAAGTGAGTTTAGAATTGCTTCTTCGTATAATCCATGAGAAATTGCTCCAGCGACAGCTGTAATTCTCTTATCAATAGCATGAGCAGAATCAATAGCAAGAGTAGCATATTCAGCTCGCAACTCTGGGGTAGCATTAATAGTTTTCTTAGAAACAAGTTCATCTAATGGAATTTCATCGTAGGTTTGTTTTTCAGGTAAAGATTTGAAATCTTTGTTTTCAGGAGAAATTTTCGCAACCTTAACGGCATCAGCAACAGCTTGTTTAAGAGAGGCATCATCAAGAATCTCAACAGTGGTTGAGCCTTTTTGCTTGCCAAAATAGACAATAGTTCTAACATTGGCGTGCCTTTCAGCAACATTCTGGTCGATAATGCTGTTAGCTAAACGGGTAAGAGCAGTTGTGCTTAAACCAATTCGAACTTCTGCTTGAGAAGCACCAAGCTTTTCAGCTTCTTCAAGTAAAAC
>JAHLVZ010000010.1 GCA_019058165.1 Candidatus Heimdallarchaeota archaeon | reverse complement strand
TACTTTGAATTTTAAATTAAATCAAAACAATTTTAATAGATGATTTGATTGGTAAACCGAAAGAAGAATTTAGAGTGAGTAAACAGATGCATCCAATTCTGAGAGTATTTAGTTTTATGAAAAGAAAAACTTGGTTTGCATTAATTGTAGTTATATTCTCTGCTATTCTTGATTCTGCTTTTACTTTGTTTACTCCTTGGATTGTCAAGATTTTAATCAATGACGTATTCTATGGCAAAAACTATGATGTGATGATTATTTGGTTGCCCATTTATGTTGCTACAGGATTTTTTGCAGCTATTTTTCGATTCCTTCAAAGATACATCAACGAGTACGTCTCCCAATCGCTCATCTTTGATTTGCGAAATCAATTGTATTCCAAAATCCAGAAACAATCAATAGATTTCTTCGATAGGATTGAAACTGGACAATTAATCTCTAGAGGTACAAGTGATATAGAAGCAATTAGACGATTACTTAGTATTGGTATGCGGATTTTCTTACGAGCGATTATGCTTTACACAGGTATTTTCATTTCTATTGGTCGCATGAATTGGCAGCTTCTGTTGATTGTTGTAGGTATTGCTCCTGTGATGTTTGTAGTTATGTTTGCTTATGCAAAACGAGCCAGACCTCTTATGAGGGAAATTCAGAATAAATTTGGAGATATGAATTCTGTTCTTGCTGAAAATGTTTATGGTGCTCAAGTTGTGCGAGCATTCGCTGCAGAAGACTTTGAAACTAGCAAATTCGAAAGGGAAAATCAAATATATCTTGACTTGAATATGAGGATGGCTCGATTACGGGCTTACCTTACTACTGTATTCCCATTTGTCTTGGGTATAGGTTCTTTTCTTCTTCTATACTTCGGTGGAAAAGGTGTGATTGCTGGTGATATGCTTGTGGGTGATCTAATTGCAATTAATGCTTTTTTAATACTAATGCAGATGCCTACTCGCTTCCTATCATTTGCTATTCTACACTTTCAGGAAGGCACTGCTTCTCTCAACAGAATATTTGAAGTTGTTGACATGGAGAAGAAGATTCAAGAGAAACCTGATGCTATTGAAATGCCAAAAATAAACGGTGAGATAACTTTTGCTGGTGTTACTTTTGCTTATGTAGAAGATAATCCCCCAGTCCTAAAGAACATTAATTTAAAAATTTCCGCAGGTGAAACTGTAGCATTTCTTGGAACAACTGGTTCCGGTAAAAGCACAATTGTAAGTTTAGTTCCAAGATTTTATGATCCTCAAGAAGGCTCTGTGAAAATCGATGGAATTGATATAAAAGATGTCCAAATTGAATCATTGCGACAACAAATAGCTATTGTACAGCAAGAAGCTTTTCTCTTCGCCCGAACAATAAAAGAGAATATTGCTTTTGGAAAACCTGATGCTACAGATGAAGAAATTATTCGAGTTGCAAAGATTGCACAAGCTGAAGAGTTCATAACCACTTTTCCTGATGGTTATGATACCGTTGTAGGCGAAAGAGGTGTTACCCTCTCAGGCGGTCAAAAACAAAGGCTTACAATTGCTCGAGCACTATTACTAGATTATCCATTATTGATTATGGATGATTCCTCAAGTGCTCTTGATTTTGAGACGGAACATCAGTTCCAAAGTGCGATTGGTGAATTGATTAAAAATAGAACCACGTTGGTAATCACTCAGCGATTATCAACAATAAAATATGCCACTTTAATCATTGTTATGGATAAGGGGGAAATTATAGAACAAGGTACTCATGAAAAATTACTCGAGAAAGGAGGATTATACAGACACTTGTATGAAACCCAGCTTTTGGAACAAGAATATCCAATTATGGATGATATTTCTCAAGTTATTAGTGAAGGAGATAAATCTAATCTCGAAGAAGAATCTGGAGGTAAAAAATAATGGGTTATAGAAGAAGTGGACACTGGGATTCTTTAGTAGAAGAGGAAGAGAAAAAAGAACGTCCGAAAATTGCCTCAGATTGGGTTTTGGCAAAATGGATCCTAAAATTCCTCTTTAAAGATTTCAAAGGATTAGCAATTGCTGCTCTTGCATTAGTCGGTCTTGGATCTGTACTCGCATTAGCTTCTCCAAAAATTATCCAAATATTAGTTGACAGAATCTTTGATAATGTTTCATTAGCAATTGCTGATAAATATCAATTATTACTTATCTTAACATTAGTTCTTTTGGCAGTTGCTTTGATTACTGCAGTTGTTCAATTTTTTAGAACAATTCTCTTTGCTAAAATTGGCTACAATACAGTAAAGAAAATAAGAACCAAAACATTCATTCACTTACAAAATCTGTCACTAAAATATTTTGATACCCAAGAATCCGGCAGATTGATTTCAAAAGTGACAAATGATTGTGATAAAATTAATGAACTCATGAGTGGCGGGATAATCACTTCTCTTATTGATTTCTTGACCTTGATTGGAATTTCTATCATGCTCCTCGTCATGAATTGGCAATTAGCCCTTTGGTGTTTCTTATTCTCCATTCCAACAACACTCCTTATTAGCTTCTTCTTTAGAAGACGAGCTCGAAAAGCATACAGAAAAACAAGAAAAACAATAGCTAATGTAACAGCCAATTTATCAGAAAGCATCTCAGGTGTTAGAGTCTCAAAATCATTTACTCGAGAAACAAGAAACATACAAGAATTTCGCACCGTCAATGAAGAAAATAGAGTTGCAAATATGAAGGCTGTAGCTGTATTTGCCACAACATTTCCATTGTTTAATTTCATGGCTTCAGCTGTTATTGGTTTTGTTTACTTGTATGGAGGATGGACACTTATTTTCGGTTCTACAGTGATTTTCAAAGCAGTATCAATTGGAACCGCAATTGCCTTTACTCAATATATTGGTAACTTTTTCAGACCAATATTGAACCTAACTATGTTTTACAACACTTTTCAATCAACTATGGCTGCAACAGAGAGAGTTTATGAATTAAATCATACAGTTTCTGATGTTGTAGAGAAAGAAGACGCCTATCCATTACCCGAAATAAACGGACATGTCTCATTTGATAAAGTTGATTTTGCTTACAAGGAAGAAGAACCTGTTCTGATGAAATTTAGTTTGGAAGTTCAACCAGGAGAAACAATTGCCGTGGTAGGACCGACGGGTTCAGGTAAAACTACGATAATTAATCTCCTCGCTAGATTTTATGAGATACAAGATGGAATGATCCAAATTGATGGTCATAACATTCAAGATGTTACCTTAGACTCTTTACACAGCCAAATGGGAATCGTACTCCAGGATCCTTATCTATTCTCTGGAACCATTGCTGAAAACATAATCTTCAACCAAAAAGAAGTACCATTTGATGATATACAAGTTGCTGCTGAATCAGTTAATGCTCACGAGTTCATTGAAAGGATGCCTAAAGGTTATGATACTGAAGTGGGTGAACGAGGAAGCAAATTATCAGTTGGTCAAAGACAATTAATTTCATTTGCAAGAGCATTGTTACCTAATCCAAAAATCTTGGTGCTTGACGAAGCAACCTCATCTGTTGATCCGTACACTGAAATCATGATTAAACAAGCTCTAAACAAACTTCTTTATGATCGGACCTCGTTCATTATTGCTCATAGATTATCAACTGTTAGAACTGCTGACAGGATTGTAGTCATTAAGGATGGCGAAATTATCGAAGAAGGATCTAATGATGCCCTTCTCGCTAAGAAAGGAGAATATTATCGCTTATACCAATTACAATTCAAAGATCAAGAAAATGGATCCAATAATAACTAGTTAATAATTTTCAAATTATCACTATAAAACAATAATTGAAATTTAATTTCAAGGTGAAAGCAGAATGGAAGAAGAAAAAAATCGAACATTGAAAGAACTTCTACCATCTGTGAATTTGTTGCCTTTACTATTTTCATATACTATAGATCACATAGCTGTTTCATCCTATTGGATATTTTTCGGTATTTTTCTTAGTGAAGAAATTTCCGATTCATATCTAGATGTCGCAGTTATCCTAGCAATTCCAGCTATAATATCTGTTTTTGGTACAACAGTTCTTAGTTCTTTTTCAGATAAAACTGGTCATCGAAAACTATTGATATTTGTAGCAAAAGCCGCATTAATGATGCAGTATCTCTTGCTAATATTTTTTGGGACAAAAATCTGGAATATATTACTAATTCTTGCACTCTTTGGTATGTTCGCTCAAATCTATTATGCTCAGGTTAGTGCACTTATCACTATTATTTGTCCGCCAGATAAAAAAGGACAAGTTTCCAGTTATCTAATCTTTTTCGCCAGCTTAGGATGGATGATTGGCAGTAGTTTATCAGATATAATTTATGATTGGAAGGGAATTACAGGTAGTCTTGGATTTGCTGCTGGTTTTGCTCTAGTTGCAGGTTTTATTGCAATGTTTTCAACTTCGACACCTTATAGTAAACAAGTTGAAGTAGATCAAGTTGATATTGATCATGAAAAAGAAATTGAAACATGGGTAATGAACGATAAACCTCGAGTAGTTGTACCAATAGAATCCACAGAGAAATACTCATCATACTTTGAGATTTTCAAAAGACGGAAAATATTAGTTCTTTTAATAACACTTGCAATTTTGGATTTTGGTTTTGGTCCATTTAATGTTATAACTTCTGTTTATTTCAAGAATATTTATTTGACGCATTTCGGTGATGAGGTATTAGCAAATACCTTAATAGCCAAATCAAATACAATAGCAACCGTTTTTGGAATGGTAATACTGTTAATCAGTGGTGCAATCCTAGATAGGACAGGACGTAAACCAATTCTCATCTTTTCTATTCTTTGTTATCCAATTCTGTATACCTTTATGTTTTTCTTTTCTAGTCATCCATGGGCACTGTTTGCAATCTATTTGTATCCACTTTATGCATTGAAAGTTCCTACATCAAATACAATTATGGCAGATTTGACTTCAGAAAATGAACGAGGGAGAGGTATGAGTTTAATTCAAATTGAACAAATTGTTTTTGGGAACTTAGGTGCCATAATTGGCTGTTATATTGCAGATATCTTTCCAGGAGATTTGATTCCACGATTTGTTCCAGAAGGAATATACATTATCCCATTATTCCCAATGGTACTTGGTCTTATAGCATTATTATTATCGATATTTCTAGTAAAAGAATCAAATCCAAAAGTACTTGCAAAAATTGCTGGAATAGGAAAAATGAGTGTAGGCTCTAAATAATTAAGAGCCAATTGCACTTTCAACTACTTCTTCACAAGAAATTTCTCGAAGTATTTCTTTGATAATATCAGGTGGGATACGCATTTCATTTGCAACTTGCATTGGATCAAAAATCGCTGCTTTCTTTCGCTCGCGATTCAAGATGAGTGAAATTTCAGCTTTCAATCTATCGGAGGAATAGAATGTTTTCTGATCATTGTCAAGAATTCCCATATAAAGTGAAGATAAGAATTCTCTTCGGACAATTGAAACAGCATCATTATGCTGAATACCAAATTCTTTTGAGATTGCATCTAACTCAAGTCTACCCCAAAGTTGGTATTCTGAATAGAAGTACGAACGAATTGCTTGGATTTTATTTAATGATATGAAGACATCTTTGTTAATTGGTTGTCCTTCAATTTTTCTACCAATAATTAGACTTTCAAGTAAATAATCTGAGAGTGGGAGTGATCTATCTGTCGATGAGAAGAGCGTTCGGTCGAATGTTCCTTTCTGTGATAGGTCATATATTATTCTGTTTTTAGTGGAACTCATTATTTTCCGGAGTCTACCATGTGATATGAAAGGAAGGGAAGCTATCAAGTCCCACGCGGTACCAACCTTTGATGAATTTACTAGCTTTAGGGTTCTAGCAATTGTCTTAGTAAACTTAGATTTCTTTAATTCAGCAAGTTCCATAATTCGTATGAAAATTGTTTCAAGAGAATCCATGTCACACCCTGCCATTCTATTTACTGCTGTTTTTGTTAATAATTCAATTACAACTGTCTCAACATTCTTTCTTGTTTTTATTAATCGTAAGAATTTTAATATTGCATTATCGTAAGCATTTGCTGCATCTTTGTTTGCTCCGATATCTTCGAAAATTTTCCCAGCTAATGCGATGAATTTTGTAGAAAGGCGTGCTGGAATACGTGGTTGATCTATAAACGCAACACCTCTATTGAAGCATTTATTAGCAATTTCATGTGCTTTTTGGAAATTTCTTACTCTTACTGCAGAGTTAGATGCAATTTTATAACATTTGTATGCAATATTGACATCTGCATCCCATTCTCGTGTTTGAAAGATTCGATTTACTAATCGATTTGAGCTTTCATCATCATTAGCTTTATCAAATGCTTCCACAGCAATTTCATAAAAAGTCATGGATTCAGGGATTTTTGTTTCTGTGACTAATTTGTCTCCTGCACTCAATGCAAAAAGCCCTATGTTTTTCAATTCTGTTGCCATGGATAATTTTTCATTGAGTTTCAAAGAGCTATCTAAGAAACTTATTGAATCACTATACTTCTTCTTTTCAAATTGTGCTTGAGCTGTTTTAAAGGAGGTTTCTGCGACTTCATTTGCGATATCAGAATTTCTTAAATCAATTAAAAGCAGAGCAGTGTGTTTCAAACGATATGCTGCATCTTTGTTTGCTCTTCTATAGAGTTTCTGGAAGTCCTTCTGTGTATCTATTAATTCCTTCTCAATAGCAGCTTGATTCTTTGATAATGTTAGAATTCGCATACATAATTCTACTATTTTCTTTCCTAACGCATAATCACTTTCCGTTTTGCTTTCTTTTTCACCGAAAGATATGATCGCTTTTATGTAATCTCCAATAACTTTGTAGTCCACTTCTGCTCTATTTGAGTGTGGAACTTCAAATGCTTCAAGACCTTCTATTATATCTTCCAAAGTAGTTTGAGTAGTTCTTGCATTATTTGAAGATAATTGCTTAGCAAAATCTAGTAATGCTAGAATAACTGTTGTCATCAATGAGTCATTCTGTGTTTGCACAGCAATATCACGACTAGTTAATAATGCATCATAGCCTCTCACTGATTGCATATTATTAATCAAATCTTTAGATCCTAGCTTGAGAAATTCCTTCCCAACTTTTTCTATTGCATCCATATTTTGAACTTCTTGAAACATCTGGTAACAATAGCCTAGCAGTTTGTATCTAATATCTAGGTCGGATTCTTGATCTAAAATTAATAATTGTTCAAAAGATTCACTGCCAATTAATGATAATAATTGCTGGCTTTCAGCATCTCTTGCTAATCTTATTGCAAAATCTAAGAAATAGAATCCTAATTGTGGTTTATTTAACATAATATCTGCATTCGCTCTCTTAGTCAAAATTGATATTAGTTGATTGATTTTTTCTTCTTGTTTTGTTGCCTTAAAGAATTGCATAGCATCTCGAGTTATTTTACCAATCATATTCCATTCGACATCTAGTGTTATTTTTATTCCTTCCATGTAGGTTTCTGAAACATATGGTAGAAGCACTTTTTTCGAGATATCATGATTTCCCACAATTTCTAAAACCTTAGCACCTGCGATTGAATTCTTCTTACTAATTATTTCGATAGCAAGTTTCAATGAGAGATTAATAATCCTCTTAATTTCCTCTGGATCTGGACTGCTATTCGCTAGATCTAAAGCTCTATTCAAGAAGAAAATTCCAATAGATGATTTTCTGTTTGGTAAGAATTGGTTTGCAGCAGAAAGGTAAATACTAACAATTATTGCGAGAAGATCAAATCTGGAAATTTTCTCAACTAATAATCTGCCTTTCTCTAGAATATGAACGGCTTTAGTTAATTCATTTTCTTCTAAAAATCTTCGAGCTGATTCAAGAATTTGTTTTGTTGTTCCTACGGCTCTTTCAATATTTTTATCTTTAAGATAAAGCTCGACTGCTTTTTGTGCATTATTAACTGCTTCGAGAGCTTTCCCTACACTTAGATGATTTCCAACGATTATAGATGAAGTTTCTCCTGCTTTTGTATAGGCACCTGCTTTTTCAAATATTGTTATGGCTAATTCATAAATATCATTTGCCTTTTCCAAATCGCTCTGAGCTAATTCAACTGCTTTAGCAAGTGTAATATCACCAAGTTCATTACACCCGGTCATATTTTTAGTTTGTAATTCAATTTCAATTGATTTATCTATAGCTAATTTCCCGCTTTTTTGATGGCCTAATTCTACTAAAATGAAACCTGAAGTCAGATAGATTTTAGCTGCTTCATGTGAACCTACAATTTCATTAGCAATATTGGCAGCATGATCGATCAATTCTATACCGTTTACTTCGTCTCCTTTCTCAATGAATCTATGACTCATTGATAAACAGAGATTTTTTGCATGCTCATGGTTTTCTGATTTTCGATAATACTCAATTGCAGTTTGAATAAAGCCCTTGGAGAGCTCCAATTCATCTTTATCGTATAATTCACCAGCAATATTAGCTATTATATTTCCTTGTTCCAGCATTCGTTCCTTATTCTCTTCTAAGATTGGTAGTATTTGTGTAAACGCATTATTCATGGAATTATACATTCCAGCAGCTCGCAAACTCTCGATTCGCATTCCATTGATTTCTAAAGCAAATTCTAGACTTGTTGAAACACTGTAGTTTGCAACTTGTTCCCATAATTGCTCACCTTCCATAATTTTTCCATCAGCAATTACATCTTGAGCATTAGTAACTAATTTGTGTATTGCTTTTTTCTGTTCATCTATATTCCCAGTTTTTTGATGGACTGTGACAATTTGTCCTGTAACAATGGAAGCGTTCTGGTAATCTTTCATATCAAATAAGAGATCAGCAATTTCCTCTAGGATTTTTGCTGCTTGGTCGTATTCATTTGCAACCATTAAAGTGTCTGATGCAAGAAGAACTAGTTTTACTCCCTCAACAATTCTATTTTGTTTCAAAAGCGAATTACAAGTTTTCATATATACTTCTGAAGCTTTTATTGGTTGGCTGAGTCGAAGATAGATACCTGTAGATAAGTCAACAATATGTAATCCAAGTTCGGTTTCTTCTCCCAATATGAAACTTGTAGCATAGTTGGAGAGTTCCTCAGCAACTCCCGGTGATTTCTCTTTCTCATCTTGTTGTTCGAGTAAATTGACAGCTTGTAGAAATAGATTGTATGTTGTTTGATAATCTTTAATTGACGCAAAAGCTCTTGCCTCAAATAGATAGACATCTATTGTTGTTTCAATAATCTGTGATTCTTGTGCAATAGTAGAAGCTATTCCAAAACAGCTTAATGCAAATTCTCTATTTCCGTCAGGATTACTAACGAGTGATTTTGTTCCAATTTCAGCAGTTTTCAAAATTGAATTTGCTAGTTTCTCTGGGAGATTTGCTTGTTGATATGATTTGTTTGATAATTGTATTTGCCTTAATGCATCTGCCCAATTTTCACGTTGAATATTAATATCAGCCAAAGCTTGAAATGCATCACCAGATCTTTCTGAGTCGTTTGTTTTGATGAAGATCTGTGCTCCTGTTTCGATTAATTCCTCACCAAAGATATAATTGCCTTTCTCAATGAATAATTGTCCTTGAGCAAGTGCTGCTTCTCCAGCTTCTGCAAGCATTCCAACTTGATTTAATATTGTAATACCGTTTCTAATGAACTCGGAAGCCTCTTCAAACATTTCTTTTTGATCTCTCAAAATACCTCCTTGAACAATGATTAATCTTCCTAGTTTTGCTAGATAGTCCTTCTCACCTTCAAGATTGTTTCTCGCAAAATCATGGAATTCTTTAACAGCATACAAATCACCTAAATCAAGGAAAACGGTAGTTGAATCTTGAAGAATTTGATCTTGAATTTCCAGATTTACTAGTGAACTAAATTCCATAGCAGTAATAAACAAGTGTTTCGCATGAATAGTTTCATTATTACTGAGAGCTCGTTTCGCCTTCTCAGCACAATAAAATGCTATCTGTATAACAGGTTCATTTGAACCCAAACTTAAGTAAGAACCAACCGCTTTTCTTAATAATTCAATTCCTTCTTCAATGAAGTTATAATCTATGAGAATTTTTGCACCAACGGAAACTTTTTGTGCGAAAATATCTGGGTTGTTTTCACTTGTGATGATTTTAGTTAATTGAACTAACAAATCCTTGGCCAAATCATTTTGATTGTTATCGAATAAAAGTTGACTATGTTCTATTAATAGGTCGGTTGCATCAAGGCTTTCCCCAAGTAATGCTAAAGTGTTGATACCTGTTTCAATGAAACTTTTTCCTAAAGCAAATTTTTGATCAGAGATAACTAATCGCTTTCCAGTTGAAAGTAATTTATTAACAATATTCTTGTTTTCTTCTGGATAGTTTTTCCCCAGCACCCTTGTTGCGTAAGCTAAATATTCTAGAGCAAGTTCAGGGAAACCATTGAAAATTGCGTGATCAGTAAATTCAAGAACAATGTTTGTTTCTGCGATTGGATCCTTTTGTTGAGCGCACTGAGCAGCGCCATTGAAAAGAAGTTTTGCTAATTCTACATTCTTTTCATTAAGCTTGTTTTTTGCTGCTATCACTAAGGGTGTTATTGCTCCTAGTATTTCCTCTTCCGTTTTTGCACTTTTATATAATTTCGATGCTTCAATCATTCGGAAAATTGCTGCTTCATATTGTTCTAACCCTAATAATGATTCTCCGAAAGTTTTGTGTGATTTTGCAGCTCCTACTACGTCACCAGCTTTTATTAAGTTCTCAACAGCCTTTATTGAGAAATTTTCTGCTTCTTTTATTTGATTTGCTTTACTTAATGCCACAGAAATTTGGCTTAAGTTATTTCCTAATTGATCAAATGCTTGGACTCCCTCTAATATTTCTTGTCCACTTTCAGTATATTTTGTAGCTATCTCAATTTTATTATTTGCAATTAGCTCAACCGCTTTAGCAAAAATCTCATCTACAATAGCGGTAAACTTTTCGAGTAGTTTTCCAAAGAGATATGCTTTTGTGGATTTCATGTAATCTTCTAAGGCAATTTCAATTCTTCCTCTCGAAAACATGTTTTGAGCTTTTACTTGATAAAATGCTCCCAAATATTCCAAATCTATCTTTTCTATTTGGTGAATGCTTGCAAGATAATTCAAACCAGTAGCAAACATTCCTTTTAAATCCAAAAGAGCATAAGCATTCTTAACAATTCCATCAGCTAGTTTTAATGCCAAATCTTTTTGACCAATTTCAACAAGTAATTGTAATGCTTTATTATAGACCTCAAGAGCTGAATCATATTTTTTCTTATCAAAAATTAATTGTGCATGCTCAGAAAGAATGAGCGCAATTTCAGCAATTGTCTCAGTTAGACCAATATCTCTGCCTTTTTCAATTCCAAGATCTAATAGTTCTCCACCTGGATCTGCTTCATTTAGTTTTTCTTTTACGGCTTTCAATAATTTCTTTGAACCCTTCCCAACGAGAATTTCTTGTGCTTTTGTTATTACAATCTTTATTGCATCTGTTGCTTTCCCTAACAATTCCTCTGCTTTACAGTATTCAATCAATCCATCAAAAATAAGAAGTCCTTCTTCCAAATAACCTTCTTCTAATAGAAGTGTAAAAGCTTCGATTTCACCCTGAACTTTCTCCTCTTTTCTATCAATTTCTAGTAATGTTTCTGATGCTTCTTTAAGGTAATTATTTCCTAATTTCCTATCTTCATCTTTTTTACTTGCGAGAATTAATAAAGCAATTTTTTGTAGATACTTCCCTTTTTCTGTTTGTGCTTCTTCAACGTCTTTCTGAATTGCTTTTGCAGTTATTACTTTTTTATCAACAAAATCAAGTAATAAATCATATCTCTTCTTTTTTTCTGCTTCTACAATTAATTGATTTAATGGTTTTATTGCTTTCAAAAGTACTGTCTTTTTTTCTTCTTCAGAAGTAATGCTTTCAAAAATAAATATGATTTCTACTAATAATGATGGAATATCTTCTTTCTCTGCATTCTCAATAGCTTTTAGTAGAGGTTCTTTAGCACTTTCTGGTTTACCAGAATCAATGAATTCATTTGCAGCTTTAAGAAATGTTTCCGCTGCATTTTTCCATTTGCTTTTTTCTTCTAAAGCTATTGCTTTTTCCAACAATTGGGACATAACAACTTGCCTCTTAAATTCTTTAAGCACGTTCAATATTAAATATTTGGAAATGTGAACTTGCTAAATATTTGCACTTAGACAATATGAATAGGAAAAAACAACTCATAAGTTTTTAGTAGTAGGTATGTTTGAAGAATTCCACTAGAAAGTATCATCAGGTGGTGGTGGTAAGGGAATTAACATACTATTTTCTAGATATTTAATTAGAACAATTAATACATCTTCTTTCGAAAGGTTTATCTCAGGGTTTTGATAAGCCAAATCTATCAATTCTGTGACATAAAATACTTCATCCTCTGTTTTTGATAAAAATTCAGTGTAAGTTTTTGCTAATTTCTTTTCGTTTTGAGTAATTGCTGTTAACCTCATTCTTTTGACGTCAGGTTTTAATGGATAAAGATATTCGAGTCTCAAATGCTTTTCAAGTAAGTCTGTTGCACCGGTAAAAGTAGAAATAAATCCTGTGAAATTCAAAAGGGCTTCCTTATAATTAGCTTCGAATTCATTCATGAAGAATTTTATTCGCTTCTTTATTAGAGCTCCCAACTTTTCAGTAACCAATAGAGCTGTTTTAGAATGTTCTCCTTCGTAGATTATAATCCAAAAACCTTCTCGACCGATCTCACTGAAAACACCAATTCGTTTATCTGTTTCTCCAGACATTTCTTCAGTAAACGTACCAACTGCGCTCAAGAATCCACTTGTTAATGAGACATCAATATCCTTTCCAAAACCTTGACTGAATAAAGGAACACCGGATTGTGCATGAATAAGAATAACATGTCTGATTTTCAAAATATCATTGAAAAATTCTGCTCCTGCCTCAGGATCAGCTTCCAAATCTAAAGGTAAAAAGTAATTAGCTTCGGGTTCGACCTCTACAGGTTGTTCTTTATCTTCTTGCCATTCAATTTCCTTACTTTCACCTATAGCTGCAAGTGAGCTTTCCACTTTTGATTTTACTTTGTCAATACCTTGTTGTGTTTGACCATTGGTTTGAGCCGCATAAGGTGGATACGGTTCATAAGGAGAACCAATAGAATATGGACTCCCATGAGTTTGAGCATCAATTTGTGGTTTTCTGGTAGCTGATTCTTGCTTGCTTACAGGAGCAACATATTGACGACAACTATAACAGTACCAGCGTCTATACTGTTCTATGAATCGAACTTGTGATTGGCAATTGGGACAGAAATTATTTGTAACGTCAGGTGAATGTGGGGCAGGTGGTTTCGCTCCAGCCAGAGTAACACTTTGATATGGTAGTAATTCAGCATTTGGTTTTTCTCTTGATTTATCTCTCATAAAACTAAATGCAACAATTCTTCTTTTATCAATTGAGAAAACCAAATCATTTGAACTATTACCATTTAAATCTCCGATGCGAAGATCGTTAATATTACTGTACCCCTCATAGCTTTCCATGGTGTTTTGACGGAAAATATGAAATGATCCATTTGCAGTTCCAACAACTACTTCCAGTTGTCGATCATTATCAACATCACCTACAGCACCGCAAGTTATTGCTCCATCCAAATTGTGAATAGACATTAATCTATTTCGTTTGAATATGCTCAGTCTTCCGGAGTATTCTCCGATCATAACTTCTGAGATGCCATCTCGGTCAATATCTCCGCTAAAGCAAAAACTAGGTTCTGTTTCTACTCTGAATTCCCCTATTAAATCGAATTTCTGTAATTGTGGTCTGAATTCAATTTCTTTGAACATACCATCTTTGGATCCCGCAATAAATCCTATTTGTCCATTTCCATTGAAATCTCCGGTTATGACATTGTTTACTGGTTGCTGGTAAACTTTACCTAATGAGAATCCTCTGATTTTATCCCATCGATGTTTTTTCCCGGGGATTCTCTCAATCATAACTACTTCGCCATTTGCACAACCAACAACTATCTCTGAAAGTTTATTTCCATTCATATCCCCTGGTGCTGCTCGAAGAACAGCAGAAGGCAGACGAATTCCATCCTTAATATCTTTACTAAAGAAAGGTTTACCATTTCGAGAATTAATTCGAACAACACCTTTGATATCTCCTGTTACTAACTCAAATCCTCTATCTAAGCTTGTTTGAGCAACACACATAGTGTTGATTTTCTCATTAATTTTTACCCCATAGTTTACCATATGCTTGGGGTGTATGATGTATACTTCTGTTCCACCCTTCCCTAATCTAGCCGCCATTATTTCTGATATACCATCTACATTGAAATCATGAGTTAATAATGAATGGAAACTTTGTGTTACTTCCTCAAGAGTTTGTTGCAATGATACAAACGACCAATTAGTTAATTTCTCTCTATTAGCGAGAAGCTCAGTTCTATTTCATTATTTTCTTTTTTGTTAATCTATAAATTCCTTTTGTTTCAGTACCTTTTTTACTAAATATCCTCTGTCTATGACGGTTCTTATATTAAAAAATATTAATTGACATTACAATTCATAAATAGTTAGAAACTAAATGCTCAACAAGTCAAATTGAAAGATTCAAAGGGAATTCATTCTTTAATCTTAAGATTTTAATCAATAACTATTTTAAAAAACAACGAGAATCATTGAATAGAAATACAAGGAGTATATGGTAGTGTCAACATTAATGGATGAAAGCTTGAAAGCGATTGTTATGCAGCGCTTTACTGATATGATAGAGCCTGTTACCTTGAAGGTCTTTTCTTCAAAGAATCATTGTTTATTCTGTAATGAAATGATTTCTTTAGTGAATTCTGTTGCAGAATTATCTGATAAGATCAAAGTTGAAATTTGTGATTGTGAAGAAAATGATCCAAAAGCGAAAAAGTACGGGATAGAAAGACATCCCGCAATAGCAGTTGATGGAGATAAAGATTACGGGATTAGATTCTACGGAGTTCCTGCAGGAAAAGAATTTACTACATTAATTGAATCAATTATGTTAGTTTCCAGCAGAAAACCTATACTCACCCCAGGAGCAGAAGAATTACTTAAGAAAATTACACACAAAGTAAATCTAAAAGTCTTTGTTACTCTTGAATGCCCTTATTGCCCAGCAATGGTGATACGAGCTCACAAATTAGCATTAGCTAATGATAACATAACAGCGGAAATGATCGAGTCCTCGCAATTTGCTCAGCTAGCTGCAGATTTCGATATCTTTGGTGTGCCAAATACAATAATTAACAATGGCTATGGAAGTGTAGAAGGCTTAGTAACAGAGGAAGTCTTACTTCAACAAATACTTAGCGCTTTGGAAAAAACAGGAGAAAAAAGTCCATTCACATAAATTCAAATAATTGGTTGTAAAAAAATAGTTTTACAACCACAATTCTCATTTTAATCTTAGAAAATAAGCAATTTCTAATAAATTGATTCACTTTTTCTTGCGATATCTTTTTCAAGAAGATGAAATTCTAACTATAATCGAGGTAAAAAAATTGGTAAGCCAAGAAATAAAACCTAACATCTATTATGTTGGAGCAAAGGATTATGATAGACGACTCTTCGATGATTTGATACCTTTACCGGATGGAACATCCTATAATTCTTATCTTGTCATTGGTAGTAAAAAAACAGCTTTAATTGATGCTGTGGATGGCGCAAAGTTCTACGAGTTAAAAGCGAATATTGCTAAATCTCCGGTCAAGACTATTGATTATCTTGTATCAAATCACTCTGAGCAGGATCATTCAGAAGGCTTAGTTAAACTCCTTAAAATGTATCCTGAAGCAAAAGTCGTTACTAATCCAAAAGGCAAAGAACATCTTATGGTTCATTTACATATTCCGGAAGAAAAATTCATTGTTAAAAAGGATGGAGAGACTCTTTCACTAGGTGACAAGACACTTCAATTTATTGAAGCTCCTTGGGTTCATTGGCCTGAAACCATGTTCACCTTAGTTGTAGAAGACAAGATTCTCTTTTCTTGTGATCTTTTTGGAACTCATCTCGCCCAATCAGAAACTTTTGTAACTGATGAAGCAAAAACCTACGAATCCGCTAAAAGGTATTATTCTGAAATCATGATGCCTTTCAGAAATCTTATCAAAAAACACTGTGAGAAGCTCGAAAATTATGAGTTTGATATGATAGCTCCAAGTCATGGTCCAATTCATAAAAATCCTAAACATATAATTGATGCTTACAAAGAATGGATTTCTGATGAAGTGAAAAATGAAGTGGTACTACCTTATGTTTCGATGCATCACTCAGTTAAGGAAATGGTTGAATATTTAACTGAAGTTCTCATTGAACGTGGTATTGTAGTTAAACCTTTCAATCTAACTGTAACCGATCTAGGTGAACTTGCAATGGCTCTAGTAGATACTGCGACAATTGTTGTTGGTGCACCTACGGTCCTAACGGGTGCTCATCCACTTGCTGCTTATGCTGTTTTTCTAACTAATGCTTTGCGACCAAAAGCTAAGCATTTGACAGTAATTGGTTCTTTTGGTTGGAAGAGTCAAATGCTTGAACAGCTTACAGGTATGCTTACTCGAGTAAAAGCTGAAATTCTCGACCCAGTTTTAGTTCGAGGAAAAGTAACTGAAGAAGGTAAAAAGCAATTAGATGCATTAGCAGATACTATTCAGAAAAAACACAAAGAATTAGGTATTCTAAAGTAGAATTCCAAAAAATTCAGGAATTCTAGCTTTTATTTTCTTTTTTCATGCTTATAATAATTTACTACTTTATAATTTATAGAAAAATTATTAATAAGACACTTAGCTAAAAAGCTATTACTGGAGAACTCGTTATGACAGAAAAATTACAAATTTATAAATGCGAGATATGCGGCAATATAGTTGAAGTCCTTCATGCTGGAGGAGGTCAATTAGTTTGCTGTGGTGAACCAATGAATCTTCTCGAAGAGAAAACTGCAGACTTTAAAAATGAAAAACATGTCCCAGTTATCAAAGAGAAGAAAGACGATGATGGCAACCTAAAAGGCATCAAAGTCGTTGTTGGTAGTACACCCCACCCAATGGAAGAAGATCATTACATTGAGTGGATTGAAGTAATCAAAGACGGTAAGGCTTATCGTAAATTCTTGAAACCAGGAGATGATCCTAAAGCTAAATTCAAAATGAAAGCTGAAGGAGTCATTGCCCGAGAATATTGTAATAAGCACGGTTTATGGAAAAATTAAACGAGTGAATACGAAATGGGTAAATCAATAAAAGGCACTGAAACAGAAAAAAACCTCATGAAAGCTTTTGCTGGGGAATCTCAAGCACGTGGAAGATATACAATGTACGCGAAAGTAGCTAATAAAGAAGGCTACAAACAAATTGCAGCTATTTTTGAAGAAACTGCATACAATGAATATCAACATGCAAAACAATTCTTTAGCTTCTTAAAAGGTGGTATGGTGGAATTTACTGCAGGATATCCAGCTGACATTGGCACAACAGCAGATAATCTAAAATTCGCTGCTATGGGTGAAAACGAAGAACATACAATATTGTATCCAGGATTTGCTAAGGTCGCAGAAGAAGAAGGATTCCCAGAAGTTGCTTTGAAATTCAAAAATATCGCAAAAGTTGAAGTTGAACATGAGAAGAGATACCTTGCTCTATTAGAGCAAGTTAAAGCTGGTACAGTATTCAAAAAATCAGAGAAAAAACGATGGAAATGTCGCGTCTGTGGTTACATATACGAAGGTGAAGAACCACCAAAGATATGCCCAGTATGTGGACATGATCATCATCACTACGAACTTATTTGCGAAGAATATTAGACGTGAAGGAAATCTCTTAGTGGATTGCAGTTTTAATTCTACTGCAACACTTTTTCTTTTTTTTCCTTGTAAAGTCATTTTCCTTTTTTTGCAAAGGCATATATATCGCAATACCACTATACTATCCATGATACTATTTGTGGGAGAATAATGGCTGCTGCAAAGATTAAATGCCCAAATTGCGGAAAGAAAATTGAGAACTGGTTAATTTATTGTGAATATTGTGGCCATCTACTTGATAAGAAAAAGGCTCCTAAAATCAAAACTCCTACTTCTAATTTAAAATCAAATGTTGCTGTTTCATCCTCAACTACTGATCCTGTAACCGGTGAGAAAAAACTCTTGGTTAAAGCATCCGAACAAAAGAAACAAAAAGTGAGATGGTATACTCCTCCAAAACGTGAGCGTCCTGCATATCATCCTCTTGAGTGGTTTTTCTGGATTGGTTGGGGACTTTATGTTTTCTTTCGTTTTCTAGGGAAAGAAATAATTCGTTACTTCAAATGGTGCTGCTATTGGGGTCCACCGGATGATCTCAAAAAAGAATAGAAAATCCTGTTCATGTGAACAAGACTTTTTCTCTTTCAATTGATTTTCGTGCTAAGAAAACCATTCCTCCTAGGAGGAGCACTATCAATCCAAGAAATATTCCATCGACCCATCCAAGCGATAGATCAACCATTGAAAGGAAGGAATGATAGATCCAGTAAAAGGGATTAATTTGAGCAAAGAACATCGTTGTTCCAGGATCAAATGCAACTGTAAAATAGAATAGTAAACCAAAACCCATTACTACTGTAATTCCAACTCGTTCTGCTACAGTCTTTGAGAACATAGTGTCAACTGTCATTAAAGCTAGCATTGTTAATACTAATGCTATTACAATTCCTATAAGCAAAACTACTCCTTGTATTGAAAGCAAATCTTGTATTGAAAGAGATAAGATTCCTTCAACACCAACGCTATCACCAGGATCACCAAGAACTTGTAAACTAATTAGACCCGCAAATACCGAACCAGCAAAATACGCTAAAATGCTGAGTAATGATGCTATGAATCCAACTATTAACTTTGAGAAAACTAAGTTAGATCTATTCCTTGTAATAGACAGCATCGTTTCAAATGTTCCATCTTCTTTTTCCTTAGAAAATCCAATAGTTCGACCCATATTACCGACAAGTGTTACAAGAATAAACATCGCATACGCAAATGGAGCTGCAAGTTTCATTGTATCTTGGGACCAACCTGAATCTGAGTCTCCTGCTGGTGGTGTATAACTTATTTGTTCTAATCTCGGTAAATTCTCTTGAGTAACATTGTTCATAAATAATATTGTCCCATCAACAACTTCCTGAATCTTTAGAACTATTTGATCAAAATACACCCCTTGAATTGAAATATCACTTGATGATTTTCGTGATTCAATTTTCGAGGTTCCATCGAATGTTGTCTCTGTAAAATTGGCTGGGATGTAAATACTGTTCGTTGCGTTTAGTGCTTCTTCTCTTGTATCTACTACTTCAATTATTAAATTAGAAGTGTTTTCAGTAAAATATTGCATGTTGAATATAGCTGCATCTCCCAGATTTATTTCAAAGAGAGTCCCATTAACATGTTGTTCGATTGAACCTAAATCATCAGTACAAACTGTAATTACAGTATCAGTCGTTCCAATAAATAAAGTTGGTAAACTAACAATAAGAAACATCATGATGAATGGTACAAATACTGTTATCAGAATTGTTTTCCAAGTAAAGACTAATCTCAAATCTTTCCTTAATATTGCTCCAAATTGGCTTTTCTTTTTCATTTACCTTCCTCCACTACAAACTCCTTTTGAGTTTTTGTTGTTTTAAGTTGATTTCCAATTTTAAAGGCAGAAATAATTGCTGCTTCAAAATCTGAATCTGGAGCATACGCTTGAATAACTTCTCCTTTTGTTCCTTCAAATACTAACTCTCCATCCTTCAAAATCCCTGTATGTGTTGCTAAATGTTCTAAATCAGAAGTTATATGGGAAGACATAACTACTGTTCTCCCTTCTTTTTCTACCAAATCCTGTATTATATCTCGAACTAGTTTTGCTCGTGCAATATCAAGTCCTGTTGTAGGTTCATCTAGAATTATTAAATCACCACTCGAGATGATAGTTCTAACTAAACTAATAACTCGTTTTTCTCCACCTGATAATTTTCCGAAATTGAGATCTAATTTATCATCCATCTCTAATAATCTGAGAAGTTCCTCCATTTTTATAGTTGCTTCAAGTTTATCCACACCTACTATGGAAGTAAAGAGGAGAATATTATCTCGAGTTTTAAAATCTTTATAACCAGCACTCAGTTGAGATAAGATACCAATTTCTGATCTAATTTCTTCAGGGTTACTAACTACATCAACTCCTTGAACATAAACTTCTCCGGATGTAGGCTTGAGAATTCCAGTTAAAATTCTAATAGTTGTAGTTTTACCTGCACCATTTGGGCCTAAAAGAGCATAAATGCTTCCTTTAGGGATATTCAAAGAAACATTTTTCAGAATTTGTTTAGATCCAAAGCTTTTGCATAAATTCTTTGTCTCAATAATAATGCTGTCTGACATGTCTATCACTTAGAATGGATTCTACTGGCTAGGTTTAGCAAATCAAGCTAATCTTTCTAGATTTGAATGGAAAGACTGAGTATAAAAACAAGTTTAAATCTCTAATAATTGTTGAAATAAAGCATACTCACATAGTTACTTTTTCATATAGAACTTGTATCTTGGAGTTTCTTTTATTCCGCCTTCCCAGACATATTCAAGTTTTCTTTCTATGATTTTTTCTTTCTCTAGTTTTCTGAGATATGAGTAAATTATGGGGCTAAATGTATAACCGTTTATGTCAGCTATTTCTTTGAATTCATCTTCTGTTAATCCAATCTTCTCACTATTATTTTGTATATATATCCAAATTCCAGCAACATCATTTTGTTGCTTCTTTAAAGCTTAAAGAACTATATCTGTGAACTCGTCACTATTAGGGGTAAATTCGGGGGGAGAACGATGATGTAACAATTGTTCAACAGAAATGTTGTTTCTCTCAAGAGTAATTAATACATTTTGTGGTGGTTTAAACCTACAGGGAAGAAGAGTTTTCACAACTTTAAATCCTATCTCAAAGGAACAAAAATATGAACTATTGAGAGCACACCCCACATGTATGGGTTGCATCCAATTTGCTATAAAAATCTGGTTAGGATAATAAGGATGTAAGATTACAAAAGTAAATTGACCTTGGAAATCCTTACATGAAACTCTAATTGCTTCTTTTATATCATCAGTTTTATGTAGATTCTCTTCCAAAAGAAAACTAAAGATTTCACTGTCACAATAATCAACTACCTTTTCTCCTGAGTCTTTATCATTATATTCAGTTCTAGATCTGAACTCGTACCCTTTTGATTCTAAATCTTGAACAAACTGCTTATAGTTAGTTAATGTGCCATTATGCATTGTGACGAATGATCTATCACTGTTCCAGAAAGGATGTGCTTTAGCATCAGTATTAGTTTCAGTATGCTTCACATTCTTTATTGCATACCGCGTATGACCAATTCCGATTTCTGCTTCTTCTTTCAATTTGAATTGCTTTCTGAAATTTGCAATTGGTCCAATTGCTTTTTGAAGATTGATTTGTCCATCCTTTAATGTTGCTAGTCCAGTTGCTTGAGCACCTATGATTGCTTCTTGTACTTCTAAGCCTTCGAGTATTATTGGTATGCAGTTTCTATCTCCAATATAACCAGCTAAATGACACATATTACTTCCTCTTGTGATTACTTAACACTTATATTCCGATTTCAACCTTTTGATTTTTTAGGAATTCTTGTAGCTCCTCTCTCGAAGGTAAAGACGTCATTGCTCCTTTTTTCTGAATGACTAATGCACCCACTGCATTCCCTATTATACCAGCTTCTTCAATTGACTTCTCTTCTATCAAACCAAAAATGAAACCTACATTGAATCCATCACCAGCACCAGTGGTATCCAAAATATCAACATCAAATGCAGGAATTGTAAGAAAGAAATTGTCTCTTTTCTTAATGAGACATCCTTCCTTCCCCCTTTTGAGCGCAACAATATCAATAGGATACTTTTCTATGATTAAATCTACAGCCTCTTGTTCTTCAATATCTTCTCTTTGCAAAATGAATTTTAATTCATCTAAAGAAGGATACAAAATATCTGTTTTTTTCAAAACCTTATCTATTATCTCTCTGAGAGTCTCAAGACTCTCCCACAAATCTAAACGAAGATTTGGATCAAAACATGCTATCCCTCCTATTTCTCGACATTTATCTATAGCAGCGATTGTCGCTGTTCTACTTGGTTCTTCAGTTAATGATACTGTTCCAAAATGAATGTATTTTGCTTTTGTTAAATAGTTTAAATTTAATTCCTTCTCTGTTAACTGTAAATCTGCTGCATTTTTTCTATAAAATACAAAATCCCTTTCAGCATCTTCATCCAATGAAACGAAGGCAAGGGCTGTCCGTTCATTTTTCTGTGCTTTTATAACATTCTCAGTGTTTACTTTCTCATTTTTCAAAACCTCAAGGAGATAATCTCCAAAGGGATCATTGCCAACTTTACCAATAAAAGCCACATCTACCCCTAATCTTGCTAATCCAACTGCAAAATTTGCAGGAGCACCTCCAGGACACTTTTGAAATCCTTTTACTTTATTTATTGCTCCTACTTCCTCAGAGATAAAATCAATGAGCACTTCACCTATAGAAAGCACAACAGGAAAACCCACTTTAAATCACGGGTCAATTATTTGTTTTACTTTTGAAAAAGATTTTCCTCGTAAAACTATTTTTGAATTTCATTTCAATAGACTTAAAATTCGTAAAAGCTAACCTTATTAAGCAAAAATACCTTATGTAGATAAATCAAAACAATAATTTAATTTCATCTCTAATCCCTTTGGAGTAAAAGAATCTTGAGTGAGATATTCCTAGACTGTGATTCCCCTTGTGTGAGTTGCCCTTTCAATAGAATTTTCAAGATTGGCAACTTTAATGGAAGGCATCTTCGAGGCTCCTATTATTGTGTAAATGATGGTATTTTGTACCTCTGTAAAAGAGGAGTAGGTTTTAGAATGGTTAAAGGGCAATTAAGACCATTCTGTCCAAGATGTGATAGGGAATTAGGACAAATCATTCTTAGTTTTAATCAAGGAAAAGACTTCCGTCCTTTCGAAGATGATATTTTACTTGTTGTTCGTATTCCTCTTCAATCGCGATTTGACATCACTAAGGTTCTAAGAGGGTCCTATTTCAAAGATCTTTCAGAAGTTTTACTTTACATCTACTTCAATGAAGGTGAAGGAGAGTATAATATCGTCAGATACAGAAAATCTGATAACAATTACTCAGTGGTCTTCTCTGGTAGGATAAGTTCCGATGACATAGAAATTGAAATTGTCAGAACAGAAGAAATCGAACCTCCTCAGCTACGATAAAAAATTATTCTATCTTTCTTGTGAAAATCTTTTTAATAGAACTAAATGAAGTAGGATTTGTGATACAATGTCCCAAACAAACAAATTGTTTCATATTTGCCATGTAATGTTCTCCAATGGGGTTACTAAACCTGAAATGTCACGGACTTTACAAGAGCTTCAAGGTATCATAGAACATGTTGAAGACTATGATATGCCGGTGATTATGAAGGATCTAATTGAACAAGGGTATGTTGGGGAATTTGAAGGAAAATTCTTCCTTCTAGGGAAAGGTATCATTGCAGTAGCAGCGATATTTACCTAATAACTTCAGTGAGCTCTACTACGAGTTGTTGGAATAAACTACAATAAGTTTTTAGAGAAAAAAATGAAAGTTATAAGTTGTACGAATGAAAATAAAAACATTACATAGGAAAATTATACCTATTAGGAGAAATCAAGGTGTCAAAGAGTAAGAAACCAAAAGGAGTTATCCTTGTCTCTTTTGAATATCCTCCAAGGAGGTTAACTAAAACTAGCGATGTGGTTTTCAAGTTAGCTCAGCACCTTACTAAACAAAAAGTGAAAACGCATGTAATTACTTTTGATGATTGGCGTTCTGGTACAGAAGTAGAAAAGAAAATTATTGTTACTCGCATTCCAAATCATATTCCAAATAATATTTCACCTTTTTCAACTATTATGAATTTAAAGCCTGCCTATCAAAGTGCTATTACTTCTGTTTTACAGAAGGAACAAATTGATGTGATCCATTTCTTTAATTGGCAAACACTTCCGTTATTGATTCCTTGGGGATCAATTTTAGATGCTGCAAAGCTCTATACTGCCTCAACTGTTCAATTAACTCGAGATGCATCATCGTCTCCACATAATGATGGGATTAAAAAAGTAGAACAAAAGAGTCTGAAAGAATTAGATTTTATTCTTGTGGATTCTATAGATGTAATGAAATTTCTACAAAGTGATTATGACATTGATGATAAAAAAGTACTATTGCAGCCTTTAATTGACATAAATTACTCGAAAAATGTTTATTCAATTTATCAGAAAATGGTTGAAAAAGCTGATTTAGAAAAAGAAGAAAAGAAGGGCAAATAATAAAATGTCTCTAAATGTGCTCATGCTAAGTTGGGAATTTCCTCCCTTTAAGGTAGGTGGACTTGCAGCGCATGTTTATGATTTATCGAAAATGCTTGTTAAAAAAGGCTTTACTATTCATGTTGTTACTTGTAGTTTTCCTGGAGCTCCTGATTATGAATTGGTCGATGGGGTTCATGTCCATCGTTTTGATGCTTATGAAATTCCTGCCCCAGAATTTCTTCAATGGGATTTGAATATGAATGTCTTAATGGAAAAGAAAGCTATAGAGGTTATCAAAGAACATGATATCGATATTATACATGCTCACGATTGGTTAGTCGCTTCTGCAGCAATTGGTTTGAAGCATTTATTCAGAAAACCTATGATTGCTACCATTCATTCTCTAGAACGAGGTCGAAGAAATGGTCTTTTCAATGATGGTCAACACATGATTGATCAGATCGAGAACTTCCTCATTCAAGAAGCATGGCACAACATAGTTTGTAGTCAATACATGCAGTCATTATGTCACTTCTCCTTTAGATTTCCGAATGATAAAATGACCATCATACCAAATGGTGTTAGATATGATGACTTCTCTATCGAGCTCTCAAAAGGAGAAGCAGTAAAGCATCACAAGAAGTATGCTTCAATTGAAGAGCAAATTGTTGCCTATATTGGTAGATTAGTTCCTGAGAAGGGCGTTAATATTTTACTCGGTGCGGTTAAACCTGTTCTTGAGAAAATGCCTAATACAAAATTTGTTGTTGCTGGAGAAGGTTGGCATAGAAATGAACTACAACGTATCGCTAAGGAGTTGAAAATCGAAGAAAAGGTTCTTTTCACAGGATACTTGCCTGAAGAGGATTTCTTGGCTTATTTCAATGTCTCAGATATTTTAGTTGTTCCATCAACTTATGAACCATTTGGGATTGTTGCTCTTGAAGGGATGGCTACTAAAACCCCTATAATCGTTTCTGATGTAGGAGGATTATCTGAGATAGTGGATCATCAATGGACTGGTATGAAAGTTCCAGCTGATAATTCTCAAGCCTTGGCTGATTCTATTATTGAATTACTTACAAATGAAACATTAAGAATTCGAATAGTTTCCAATGCAATTGACAAGCTAAAACATGTATATGACTGGTTTATAATTGCTGATCATACAATCAAAGTTTATCAAAATGTCTTTGATGAATGGAAAGATCATTCCTGGAAAACTAAAGAAGATTTGGTCAAATATAAAGTGAAGAAGTAATTCTTGTTTAGACAGAAAGGTAAATTTCTTTTTGGGCTTCAAAAATCTCATTAAAGACTCTTTTTACTGTTTTAATTTCATTATTTTCTGTACAGTTTTTCAAAACAACTTTTAGAGCTTCAGATGAAGCAAGAATCAATTGATTTAACCCTTTAAGGATCATTTCTGAAGAATACCAAGGTCTACCTGAAGCCCACCATAGTTGACAGCTATGCAATCCTTTGTCTAACCATGTCCGGGCATTTTCGTATCTTGTAATAATTTCCTTTGGTTGTTTATGATCATTAGTGAAATATCTTTGAGCTTTCCCAACTAGAAAAAGTGTATGATTCATAACTGTCAATTGTAAATTGTGTATACGGTTATTCGGGTCAGACCACAGAGGAAATGGCACTCCTTGTTGTAAATCTTCTGCAGTTGTAGACCAAGTACTTGGCACAGGATTTACTTTCTTTTCTTGGGAGAAGTATTGAGGTATCTCAGCGATCTTCACAAGCTTAACATCTGAATCTTGATTTATCTTCGCAATTAATGGTTCGAAAAACTTCTCAATCAATCCCTTGATATGGTGTCCATAAGTTTCTCCATCCATAGCTAGTATAACATAATAATCATCATTTTCAGGGTTTTTTGTTCCCTTTAATTCTTGATAAAATTCTTCTACTGTAGGATCCTTAAATGAAACCAAATTTGATAGCAAATCATTTCTAAAATAAATCTTGAAATTTGACTTTACAAATGGTATAAAGTCATCTGGGAGTTCAACCTCTGGAGTTGCAACACTCGAGATAACCGTCCATTCGAAATTTTCAGCTATTAATGGTTCTATTACTCCGTATTCATAAGCCATTTCCGGTAACCAGAAACCTTTTGGTTTGAAGACATTTTCTCCTAAAACTTTGTTGTATATTTCCTCGTTGAGTTTTATCTGTCTGGTTATTTCCTCTTGCGGTATCAATGGTAAAATGGCATGATAACAACTGGACCCAATCAAGTCTATCTGATCTTTTATTACTAGCGATTTTATTATGTCAAGTAATCTATTTTCTTCATATAAATCTAGTAATTCTATTAGCGAACCATTTATGTTGAAAGTAATTCTTGTTTCAGGATTCTTTACTATTACCTCAAATAGTGGCAAGTAAGATTCTTTGATTATTTTCTTCAAAATCGCAGGTGTTTGAGTTGGCGGTTGATAAATATGTAGTACAAATGCAACGTATAATGTCATTTATTCAGGTTCCATCTAGAGTTTGTTATATTTTTCTTTAATTTAAGTGAAGGAGGTTAAAAGATTTTAGATTGTCATAAAATTAACTAAAATTATTTTTTGCTTTCCCGCAAATAAGAAACTCACACTTTATGGATTTAACCGAAAGTTTCTTTAAACCCTCACGAAGCTGTTGGATTATTGCGATTCCGGAGGAAAAATTATGTCAAAAGGCATTAGTCCCCAATTAGAAGATAAAATAAAAAGATACCAATCTTTGCAACAGCAAATGGGTTCCCTTCAACAACAAATACAAGCTGTAAAACTTGAACAAATTGACATTGATAAAGCTCTAAAAGAAATTGAAGAATTACCAGATACTGAAGAATGTTATCGTAGTATTGGTAGACTTCTTGTTAAAAGTACAATTAAAGAAACTAAAGTAAAGCTTGGTGAACAAAAGGATCTTTATGATACTCGAGTAAAGCTTGCAGAGAAAAGCTACGAGAAGATTAAGAAGCAATTTGAAGACCTTGAAAAAGATATTAAGGCTGCTTTAGAATCTGGTGAAAAATAGTTTTTTTTAGATTTTTTGGGTGATTCTTTTGAGTGACGAAAAAAGTCCCCAAACAACTTTTGTTGGTTTAAGAGAGCTCACTGAGGCAGATATAGAACAATTGTCTGATGAAGTTCTACAATTAGTTCGAAAATTCCTTGGTGAGAAGATTCCCCAATACAATGTAAACCAATGTGATATTGCTATTGATATAGATAATTCAAATGAAGATCTCAAGATAGATGTTGATATTAATTTAGATTTACCTGCTAGATTTGGTCTAGATGAGGAAAAAATTATTCAAGAAACAATGGATAAAACGTTTATTGAACTGGAAAAAATACTAAAGGAGAATTTTTCTTGTTGAGCATAAAAAGAAAATTCCTGAAAAAAATGAAAAAAGGGGATTTTGATAACATAGCTATTGTTGGACATTCAAGTGTTGATCCTGATTCAATTGCCTCTGCTTTTGGGATGGAATTTATTGCTAAAGAATTACATTCATCCGTAAATGTTGATGTTTTAGTAGATGGTATTAGTAAGCACACATCTAAAGTGATGGAATATTTTGATAAACAATATAAAGTTAAGACAAAGGACAAATATGATCTCATAATAATTGTTGATGTTAATGTCCCCAGTCAATTAGGGAAATTTCTAGAATTAGTACAATCTCATGATAAAAAAAACATTATTCTTATCGATCATCATTCTCGCACTGATTTTGCAGAGTCAAATACCTCTATTTCTTATATTGATGAAAATAGGACTTCAACTGCTGAGATGGTTTTGGAACTAATTCTTGAACTCTCATTAAAACCTCCGGAAAACCTCCTTAATATTCTGCTTTCAGGTATTCTTTATGATAGTCGGAGATTTTTTTCTCTAAATCAAATAACTCTCGACCTTGTGAATAAGATGTTTCAGCTGGGAGTTAACTATGATGTCGCTGTAAGGCTAATTCAGAGGCGTCTTGAGGATTCAGAACGGATTGCGAGAATTAAATGCGCTTCGAGAATCCAATATGTAAAAATGCAGGATTGGATTCTTGTTTGGAGTAGAGTGGGATCCCATGAAGGTTCTTCCGCACGGGCAATTTTGGATGTGGGGGCCGATGTTGCATTAATTTATTCTACAAGAGCTAAAGAAACACGACTAAACGTTAGAGCTACTCACACATTTTATCGTAAAACTGACATTCATTTTGGTAAAGATATCATGAAGGTATTAAGTGTTGAATTCAATGGTGATGGAGGTGGTCATTCAACAGCCGCAGCATTGAATATTCCTATGATAGTTAATGAAGAGATACTAAAAAAATCAGCACTGGGACTTTTGAAGAACCTTTTACAGAAAAATAGAAGCGAAACTTGATGGAGGATTATTTTTGCCTAAGAAAGTGGTACAAATCAATCGTGTAACATACAAGTATCGCAGTAGTTCATTTCATGCTTTAACTAATGTTTCACTTGATATTAATGAAGGTGATTTTCTTTTATTAGTGGGTTATAGCGGATCAGGAAAATCTACTCTATTGAAAACTATAAATGGTCTCGTCCCGAATTTCTATGCTGGTTCATTTGGTGGAGATGTTAGTATTTATGATGAAACAATAACTGAAAAAGACACTGCTCTATTAGCCAAAAAAGTGGGTTTTGTATTTCAGAATCCTGAAAATCAATTATCAAATCTCACTATTGAAAGAGAAATTGCTTTTCCCTTAGAGAATTTTGGTGTTCCTCGAGATGAAATGATAGCCCGTATTGATGAGCTAATCGCTTTATTAGATATCGAAAAAATTAGGTTTAAATCCCCATTTGCTATTTCGGGAGGAGAACAACAACTAGCAGCTATTGCTGCTGCATTAGCACTTGATCCACCTATTCTAGTATTAGATGAAGTTACCGCTCATCTCTCACCCAAAAGCGCGAATGAATTATTATCTAAATTATACGAGCTTAATCAAGAATATAATAAAACAATCATCATTTCAGAGCATCGATTGGATAGATGCATTCATTTTGCAAATAAAATGGCATACATCGAAAACGGACGTTTGAAAGCTTTCGGCAATCCTCAAGATGTATTAGAAAATCAAAATTATCCTAAAGAGCTTTTACCAAAAATTCCAGCTATCTATTTGAAACTTCAAGAGGAAACTAAAAACTTCTCAACTTTATCAAAGTATTATTCCTTTATCTCGAAAAGAGATTCGATCCCATTTACTACCAACGATTTCATGTCTATATTTAGTAAGGAGGGTAAGAGAAAGTGATTGAGTTTATTGATGTTTCATTTAGTTATGACAAGAAAGGAATCACTGTTCTAAACAATCTCACTTTCAAAATTGAAAAGGGTGAGTTTGTTGCTATTGTTGGTAAAAACGGAGCTGGAAAAACAACCCTTCTAAAACACATAAATGGTCTATTACGACCGACAATTGGTCAAGTCAAAATTGAAGATGAAAACATTGTTAAAAAACCACTTTCTGAAATGGCAATGACAGTTGGCCTTGCTTTTCAAAATCCTAATCACCAATTGTTTGCTGAAACAGTAATGAAAGAACTTGAATTTGGACCTAAGAATCTAGGTTCAGATTCCAACGAAATCGAAGAGAAAATACAAGAAATTGCAGAGCATTTTGGAATAACCCATTTACTCGAGAGAAATCCCCTTGAATTATCTGGAGGAGAAAGAAGACTTGTCTCCATTGCTTCAGTTTTAACAATGAATCAAAGTATACTAGTTCTAGATGAGCCTACCTTTGGTCAGGATTATCGTCAGAAAAAGAGATTGGGAAATTTTCTTAAAAGCCTTTCAGAAAAAGGAATTACTGTTATTGTTGTGTCTCATGATCTCAATTTCATATTAGATTTTGCACAGAGAATTATTGTTGTATCTCAAGGTGAGATCCTTAAGGATGAGAGTACTTTTGATATACTAAGTGATGAAATTCTCTTAGAGAAATCTGATTTAGCACAACCTGTTTTGTTGAATCTAGCTATTAATCTAAGAAAGCGTTTCGACGATTTCCCACTAAGTTACAATTCTGATGAGCTTGTTGAAAATCTGCAGCAAATTCTGCAAAAAGGAGAAAAGTGAGGGTAAAAACGATGAGTATGAAAATACTAGAATATTTCAATTATGATTTACAGAAATCCCTTCTACATCATCTTGATCCTCGAGGAAAGATGCTTTTCATTATCGTTGTAACCTGTATTACTATTTTATTCAAAGAAATGGTTCCTTTACTTCTTTTACTTGGTATTATAACTCCTTTAGTGTTCTTGGGTAATTTTATGAGGAAATGGTTGAAAACTATTCTTATTCTTCTTCCACTTTTGATAATTATCATAATAGTTGATGCTTTAGTAATAAATACTGAGCATCCAACATCTTTTGCCATTACCATTGTTCTGAGGTTAATTGTACTAACTGCAATTTTTGGGTTATATTTCCAAACTGTTTCACCTGATGACCTTTCCCAGATGCTGAGGAAATTTGGATTACCATATTCCTTTGCATGGGCTGTTAGTACAGCTTACAGATTTATACCAACTTTAGCCAAAGAAACAGAAATTATATTTGCAGCTCAGAAATCACGTGGCTTGCAAATAGATAGAGGAAACATCTTCAAAAGAGCTCGGAAAATGCTTCCCTTGCTTGTTCCTATTTTCGCATCAGCAATGAGGCGTTCTTGGCAATTAGCGGAAGCAATTGAATCTCGGGGATGGAATGCCATAAAGAAGCGAACCTACTTGTATTCTTTGAAACTTAAGTGGTGGGATTATCTCTTAATTATATTCTCCCTTGCGTTGTTTGCCTTATTCCTCTTGCAAGCTATCAAACAATACCCATATCCTGCTTGGATTGAATGGTACATTCCCGAAAAGTATGAGCTTGAAAGACTCTTAGGAATAGCTTGGAGTTGGTTTAAGGGTCTTTTTCAGAAGTGAATCTCCTGGAGTTATTCTAAATAATCAAAACTACTAAATAACTTGAGTTTTCAATATTCTATGGATTAAAAAGGTGAATAATTAGTTGTCACAATTAACAGATGAAGAGCTTGAGAAGTATCGAGAAGCTGGGAAAATTGCTGTAGAAGTTATGCGAAAAGCTAAGAAAATGGTTTCTAAAGGTAGAAAACTCATCATTATCTGCGAAGCGTTAGAAAAGGAAATAATTCGTTTGGGAGCCAAACCCGCTTTTCCTGTCAATATTTCTATCAATCAAATTGCAGCTCATTATACTTCTCCCATTGATGATGAATTAAAAATTCCTGAACGAGCTATTGTTAAAATTGATTTAGGGGTTCATATCGATGGTTATATCTCTGATCATGCTAAGACCTTCCTAGTTGGTGGTACAAAAACTTATCAGAAATTAAAGAAAACTGCTGAACTTGCACTTCAAAATGCCATTGATTTTGTTAAACCAGGTGTACGACCGAGTGACATTGGTGAAGTTATAGAGAATACAATTAGAAACGAAGATTTAGTACCAATAACTGATCTTACTGGGCATGTTATCGAAAGATGGAAGCTTCATACGGGTACAAGCATACCAAATTATAAACCAACATTAGATATATTTGGCTCAAAATTAAAACAAGGTCAAGTTTTAGCTATTGAACCATTCGTGACAACATCAGAAGGAACTGAAAAAATCTATGATGAATCCTATAGTTTCATCTTTTCACAGATAGGAAAGAAGGCAAAGTCAGAGGATGGGAAGATTTTGTTAAAAGAAATTGAACAATATAATAAATTACCATTTGCTTTAAGGTGGTTAGAAGGTTTATTCCCTCAGACAAGACTTTTTGAAGCATTAAAGGAACTTATTTCGTTCAAAACATTAAATCGATATCCTATGCTTGTAAGTAAAAGCCAAACTCCTGTTGCTCAAGCAGAGCATACTATTATTATTACCAAGAATGGAAACGAAGTGATAACAAAACTCTAAATGTTTTTCTTTTAGTTTACTCGTTGTACAAATAAAAACCTACAAAAGGGACATCAAACATGAATCTTTCAGAGGTTAGTATCTAATGTCAAAAATGTTTCAAAGAAAAATTGTCTTACTTGGAGATCCAGGAGTTGGTAAGACAAGTTTGGTTCAAAGATACATTTTTGATTCTTTTAAGAAAGACTACATGACTACGCTCGGTCTTAATTTCTATGTTAGAACATTCGAGTATCCAGAATCTAAAGTTAAACTAATGATTTGGGATATAGCTGGTCAACAAAGCAGAAGAAAAATAGGTTTAAGATATTTACAAGGAGCCTCAGGAGCTATCCTTGCATATGATTTAACTAAAGAAGAAACTTTTGATAATTTGCCTGGTTGGTATGACGATTTAAAGGAAGCAAATGGTAAAGATGTCCCGGTTATTGTTGTTGGCACTAAATTAGATTTAGCAAAATCAAATCATCTTCCATTAGCATATAATGTTAAAAAGCTGGGTGATACACCAGCTGCTAAAGCAAATTTAATTTTCACAAGTGCAAAAACTGATACGAATGTAGATGCTGCTTTCAATTTAATCATCACAGAAATTGTTAGTGGTTTAATTCCAACACCAGACATTTCCCCAAAACTTCTAGAAGAAATAGCAACAAAGATATTGTTTTTTGTTAAGAAAGGTGATGCTTGGTCTAAAGTGGCATTAAATCACATTGAGAAAGTTGCCAAGAAATACGCTTTAGAAGTCGAAACGATAGACGCTGAAAAGGATCCTAATATTGCTGAAGCATATGGGATAACTGCTTTACCCACTATTCTAGTTGCTGGACGACATTTAGTAGGCATAATACAAATTGCTCATCTCGAGAGTATTATGCACCAAATTATTGAAAACAAGTGAAATTATTTGTATTTTTTCTGTATTTTCCCATCGGGACTATACCCTTCTCTCATTCTATGACCTGCAATATATTGAAAAATTTTCCCTTGACAAGTTGTAAGTTTTTGTTGGATTTCGAATTCATTTGTGAAATTAATAAACTCATCAATTCTTGTAGCTAAATCCTCTAATTCATTTCTTGACAAACGGTTTCCTGCACTAGTAACGCATTGTACTAGTCCATCTGAAACCTGAGTAAGTATTTCCTTCCCTGGAAAGAAGGTGACTAGTCCAACGATTTCCCATAAAATGTTGTAGGTGATATCCTTGTTTTCTTTTTCAGAGAAATATTCGGCAACTTGTGATAAAGACAAAGCATAATTAAACTGAACAAATGGATTGGTTTGATGTTTTCTCGCAAAATTACCAAGTTTAGTTAGTGTTCTATGAACATCTTTGTCCATTTCATTCATAATATAATGATAAATTAAAGCACTTAATGCTTCACCGTAAAATTCTTGCAAATCCTCTGATTGTGACTGTGATTTTAGAATCACTTCAATTTTAGTAATCATCTGTTCACAATCTCTGAATTTCTTTGCAACTCCAAATGGTTCCAAAGCATGTCTATAAGCTTCTGCTAATAACAACTGAATTTCAGCATCCCCTTTATGATGCTTCACTTCTTTTTCAAAATCACTTAGAGTTTGCACGACTGTTCTGAGATTTCCAGTTTTTCCGTTAGAAATGATTACATTAATCAAAGCTTTAAGATTACTCGTTGAAGGCTTTGGTGACATTATTTCTCCAATCTCCGGATTTACTATTCATATTTTTTGTTTACCCATCTATTCATAATTAACTAATTAGCGTTAATAAAGATAGAGGTGATATATATAGGACCTTGTTCTATATATTCTGGATTTGTCTCTTAAATAATTAATTATTTAGGTATAGTTGTGTCTTGCTTTGGACCGTTTAGCTTCTTTTCGATTGTAGTGTCAATGATAACATTAGCAATTGCTTGAAAAACATTATCTACACCATCACCTGTAGCTGAAGAGGTTTCAAGATATGTTTCGAAGTTATATTTTTCGTTGAGTTCTTCAAAGGAATCCAATTCAAAGGTTATACCTTGTGCCAAATCCTTTTTTCCACCAACTAAAATTAGTTTAGTATTACTAGAATTTAAAGCTAAATCCGCCCATTCAGGAATACTATTCAAAGTATTTAGTCTAGTCAAATCAAACATAACTACCGTAACAGTAGCGCCTTTGAAGTACTTGTCAAAGATTCCCATCTGTTTGAATTGCTCTTGTCCTCCCAAGTCCCATATTTGGACTAAAACAGAATGCTCTCCTGCTTGTATTTCATGAGTGTGAAATGCAGCGCCTATCGTTAGCTTTGTAGAATCGATAAAACTATTAGTAATATAGCGATGGATTAAAGTCGTTTTACCAACTCCTCCATCTCCTGCCAGAACTACTTTTGCTAATAGTCTCACTGCTTTCCACCTATTAATACTTCAGACTGTCATTTTTGACCTTTAGTCTTCTCTTTGACTCGTAAGAATATTCTTCTTATAAAAAAACTTGTTGATTTTAGCAAAACTGATGAAAAATCATCAAAAATTTACTTTTTTTTATATTACGGGTGTTTTAATAGAGATTTACTATAATTCTCTTTGATAACCATGTCTAAACACCAAGAGACAAAGAAAATTCAAGAGCATTTACTTGAGAACTCTGCTGAAGTTAATGATCTTATAAATTCACCAGATTTTATTGAATTTGTACGAACAATAAGTAATACTATTGATGACGATACAACATTTAATGAAATGTTTTCTTCTCGTATTATTCTACAAAAAGCATTAGTTATTTTGAAGAAGCTAAAAAATGAATCCAAGTAAAAATGTTATGAAAAAATTTCATTCTAAAAATTTCTTGGTGTATAATTTTGACATTTGATTCCTTACAAAAAACACTGCCACAGGGTAAAGAAACAATCGACCAAAGCTTTTTTGTTAAGAAGTGTTTAACAAATAGTGAACTAGAATTGAGTACTAATGAATTAGAATCCGAAATCGTTCGTTGCGAACAATGTAATTTTCCTTTGAGATCATGGATTACTACTGAAGATAGTTCAGAAGAAGCTCATGAGAAACTATCTGATTTATCAGAAAGACTAACGAGAAAGGGAGCATACGAAGTCTGTAAGATTTGTTGGAGAGAAAGAATCTTCAATTATATTTTAATTGGAAGTTATGTTGTCTTTGGACTTTTATTCATTGTTTGTATAATCGGGGTAGTATTTGATAAACTCTCAATAAATATTTGTTTAATTGTAGGTTGTCTTGAAATAATTTTCCTGTTATTTTTTGGACGATTTTTAGAAGATGCTGTTTTCTTTGGTTTGACAAAACGAGAGAAACTTCTTGCTGCATTATATCGATATTCAGTTACTGCGGAAATGCAAGCATTTGATATTGTGTTGAAATATTTTGGAAAAAACATAAGCGTTGATTCTGAATTAATTCGTGGATTATTACAAGTGACTATTTTTCAACCCACAAATTTACCCACAAATTGGTTCATCGATATTAGTCACAGAATAAACACAAATCCAAAAAAGTTCATAGAATTACTTGTTGCAGAAATTGATGAACCAAATGAAGATAAATATATCCGAGAAGTAATTGATCAAGCACCACCCTCTGGTGTTTCTCTTTTAGTTGAACTTTTTCTGATTACAGATAATGAATATGGGACAAAATTACTGCAAGAGCGAATTACAAAAGAACTTTCAAAAGATTCTATTGATAATAAATTATTGAATGAATTCTATATCTACAATCAAAAGTATCAGAAAGCATTAGAAAATATCGAAAAACAAGACACATACTCACAAATAGAAAAGAGTTTATCAGACTATAAGGAATCCAAAGTTCCGACAATGGATGTTATTGAAAGTAGCAGAAATATCATTCAAAGAAATCCTATTTTCCGCTACCTCTTTAGGATTTTTCTTTACATATTTTTAGCCTTCATTTTAGGTTTATTGTATCGGTTATTTGATTAGTGAGGAAAAACTCTATAATCTGAATTTTCTAATTCTTTTCTTGATTAAAATGACAAATGAAATTGATCTTGTTGTGAAAAATGCTTTTATTGTGACTATGAATAAAAAACAACCTCAAGCTGAAGCAATAGCAGTAAATGCTGGTAAAATCGTTGCTGTTGGTAGTAATTCCGAAATTTCTAAGGACTATTCTAATGCAAAAAAAATTCTTGATTTGAAAGGAAAATTTCTGTGTCCAGGCTTTAATGACACTCATACTCATTTACTTAGTATGGCTTCAAAATCCAAGGATGTATTATTGGATAAAGTCCTATCTCCTGAAGAGGCTCTCGAAAAAATCAAAGAAAGAGTGAAAAGTACCCCAAAAGGTAAGTGGGTCTTCGGTGATAGATGGGATGAAAGTAATTGGGAAGATAAACGCTATTTAACTTTGAAAGAATTAGATGAAATTGCTCCTGATAATCCTTTGTATATCCGACGAGTTTGTGGGCACATGGCTGTAGTAAACAGTCTAGGTCTCAAAGAACTTGAGATTTCTTGGGATGAACCTGATTTGGAGATTGATCAAGAAACAAAGAAACCTACCGGAGTTATTGCCTCACCTCTTAGTCATCGTGTCGCTGATAATCCTAAATTAAAGAAGACACAAGATGATTTGGATAAAGCAATTCCTATTGCGAATGAGTTAGCAAATTCATTGGGTATAACCTCAATAACTGATAATTTGCCTATTATGTGTGTAAAATCCTATATTTCTGCTCGTAAAAAGAATCAACTCACAGTAAGAGTAAATATGAATATCCCTCGAGATTCTTTTGATCATTATCTTGAAGCTGGTTTAAAGTCAGGATTTGGTGATGAAATTCTAAGACTAGGTGGAGTAAAAATATTTACTGATGGTTCACTTGGAGCAAGAACTGCTAAACTTTATGATCCATATTTTGATGACTCTTCAACAACAGGCGATTTCTATATAGATAAGGAAGTTTTGTTTGAAACATATCAAAAAGCAGTTGACAATAATTGGCAATTAGTTACTCATGCAATTGGAGATGAAGCCATTGATCTGGTTCTTGATACATTTGAGAGAATCAATAAACCAGCAATTATATCCTTAGGAAGACATCGCATTGAACATGCGGAGTATTTACTAGATGAAAAATTAGCGAGAGCAAACAAGTTAGGTATCGTATTATCTATGCAACCAAACTTCCCCGGAAGATGGGGTAGACCTGGTCAGCTTTATGAAATCAGATTAGGATCAGAAAAGTATAAACTACTAAATAATTTCCGGAAAATCATTGATTCGAAAGCTAAACTTTCCTTTGGTTCTGATAATATGCCGTTAAGTCCCGTTTTTGGGATATGGTCTGTAGTTTCTCATCCAATTGATGACATAAAGATCACTGTTGAAGAAGCAATATACCATTATACTTTGGACGCAGCATATTCCAGTTTCGAAGAGAATATCAAAGGCTCTTTGGAAGTTGGGAAACTAGCTGATTTTATTGTTTTAGAGAAAAATCTCTATCAAATAGAACCAGATGAAATTAAAGGTGTTCAGGTTCTCATGACCTTCTTAGGTGGAGAATTAGTCTACGAACAATGATCTAAAATCAATTACTTAATATTTATTTGTAGAAGATTTATCAGTAACTGGTAACTCTTCTTCGATATCTTCTATTTCAGGCACCGTATCCGTAGTTATCATACCTGCAATTTGTTTTGCTATGTAATGAGCAATGATTCCTCCAATATTCCCAGTTAGTAATGCAATCAATGATATGAATAGCGTTAATCTCCATTCTAATCTAAAAATCAAAATAAGCACTGAAAGTGAACCTACGAAATTAGCAATAGCTCCTTCTACTAATGAACATAAGACTGTATTATTTTTTGATCGAAAAAGTAAATCAACAATATCAACCGCTAAACCTGGGAGAGAATAGGTGATTATTGTGAAAATGCCATGTGAACCGAAAGGCAAAATCATTACAACTAATGCTTGGGTTAATCCAAAAAGAAACCCGGATCCTGTCTTTGGAGCAAGTCTTTTTGTGAGGACTAACCATAGCATGTAAAATCCTCCAACTATTGCTCCACCAGGAATACCTAATGGAACACTAATTAAGGATACTAATGGTCGTACGATTTGTTTTGTACCTAGACCTATGGCTGCCATTATTGCAATTATTATTAGATCAGAGGTACTGTATCTTTTCATGTTTCCCAAACCTGCATGTTTTGTTTTTCGTTTTTGCTCCTATTCGACTACTAGTATCTCGAGAAATGCGACAAATTTCACACAGAATTGCCCATTGTATTCACCTGGAAATCTTTGTGGAATTACCAGTCTAAGAGGTCCCTCACCATCAAGCGATTTTCCGTCCATATACTCTCCGTTTTTCTTGTAAGCTATGATAATATCGCGTGTTTGATTAATATCATCAAAGATTAGAGTATACGCAAAATTATCACTAGCAATCACTCTTACGTTTACATTTTCAGTATAGTTAGCAACTTGAGTTACAAGGTAAAAAACAGAAACACCGGTATAATTTGCTGAAAATGTCTCACTACCTTGCAAATAATATTCTCGAAAGATATTTGGGAAACTCTCTAATTGGGTGATGTTCAGCTTGATATCCTCTGTTGGTAGCCCAGTAATCGTTAGGAATCCATCATCCCCACTACTTGAAGGGAGCCAAACTGTGAAATATAAGGTAACAATTGTAGTCACTAGAATAACATTTATTCCTATAATTATTGCCAATGTTTTCCTATTCATTATTTTTCACCTTCTTTGGTTCATACGAAATTTGTATTTCAACACTTGAGAGTTCTTCTTCTTCAACTTTTAAAGAAGTAAGAATGCCAGAAACCACATTTTTGATGAGATCTTGAATAAAAAGTTTGCAGGGAACAATCTTATCATTTGCTTTGAGAATTACAAAGGAATCTTCAACCCCTAAAATTTCACAATCCCCCACATTTTTCTTCCCACGAATAACTTCTTTCATTAACTCTTGACATGTGCTGTATCCACATTGTTCACAATCTAATTCAGGAAAAAGCGGTAATGCCTTTTCTTTCACTGTATCTGCTAATTTATCATACTGAATAAATAAGTCATGTTTGCTTTTTATGGAAAACTCTGGAATGGAGGATAAAGCAACAGTATAATCACCTGTGAATTCCTTTTCTTGCCCTGCTTCTTTTAGCATAGTAATTTGAGGTATTCCCTCTAAATCTTCCTTAAAACCCTCGAGAAGAACAATATCTAAATCTTTACTGATAATTTTTAGAGCTTCTCTCAATGAATGCTTTTCATTTCTGAAAATTGCTGTTTCAATCCCTGATTTAAATAAAGTCAATTTAGGTGAACTTTGTCTATGTCTAATAACATCATAATGCTCTTGATCAACATCAATAGAAACATCTCTAAAAGCAACTTTCACTGTACCAATTCGAAGATTCTTCTTCTTTAGAATTGGAACCAAAGCTTCTATTGCTGTAGTTTTCCCCGATTTTTTCGGACCAGTTATTCCAATAAATCTTGTTAACATTATTATTCACTCCTAACTAAAACCTAACCATAATCCTGAAAAAAATATTACTAATTCCAAACGAAACACATAACAAATCCCTGCAATCAAACCTAGAACTAAAATTGTAATGAAGATATCAAAAAAACCAAACTTTAATTTTCGGTAATAGGTGCGTTTTCTCCCAGAATTAAATCCGCGAGACTCTAAAGCAATTGCTTGATATTTTGATTTCTCAATAAAATTCATTAGAATTGATGTAGCGAGAATCTTGAAATTCCTTAATCTCGAGATAATATTTCCTCTATTAATACTAACTCCTCTAGTTTCCAAAGAAAGTCTCATTTCTGTAGTCTCTGAAATAACTAAAGGTAAGAAATAAATAACAAGCCCAGTAGTAAAAGCAATTTCAAATGGGAACCCAATTTTTGTCAATGACTGCAAATAATCATTAGAATTCGTCGTTAAACTGAATAAACTAGAACCAACTGCCAAGTTTAGTATTCTTAGACATGAGTTTGATGCAAAAATTAACGCATCAACACTAATTGAAATTGACCTATTATTTATTGTCATGTGGGATAAAAAACCAAAGTCAACAGGGAGAACAATAAAATTGCCTGTAAGACTATCCCAAGCTAGTAATTGAATGATAAAAATAGTTGGAATTAACCAAAAAGTTGGCTTTACGTATCTTATCATTTTCTTAATATCTACTCGAGAGATTATTGCTAAGATTAGCATAATGTCAAGCAGAAATAACAGCAAGTACACATTTTCAATCATAAATGAAAAAACTGATACTGCGAAAAGCATAAGCAATTTAGTTCTAGGGTCTAGTGAAAGAGTTTTTCTAGTTTGAACTCTTGAAGAACTTTGAATGAAAGCCAATTTATTATTCAACCAAACAATCAGTATTAAATTAATAGAATCGAAGATGAACTTCGATTTCTATTCGAAATATATTTCTACAGTGCTTTTTACACATCTTTGACCATTGAAATCAAATTCATCATAATTTGGGACTATTAACCATAGATATCCGTTACCCCCATCGTCAAAGCTATCGAGATATTGGTTGTTTTGTATATATGCTAAGATGTATGTATTGTTGTTTTGAATTTCAGTTATTGGGAATGTCCATTGATACCCATCTGCTGCAATGAAAGTAACATTTTCTGCACTAGGATCAATATTAATCTCATCTTGGAAGAGATTGGCTAAAATAGCTCCTTGAAAAGTATAATTTGTATTTGTTTTGGCTCTTATTTCATATACCGCTTTATACGCAGGCATATTGAGGATTTCACTCATAGTTATGGTGGTATTTCCACCTTGAACATTGCCAGTTATTTTCAGAGTCCACCCTGGATCTGGATGCAAATTTGACCTAACACCCAACCAGATGCCAATTCCCGTTCCCGCAATAATTATAGAACTAATGACTATAACTGCAATCATTACTCCAACTTTCTTTGTACTTGCTGCCATTATTCTTTCCAAACTCACATTACTTTTTTTCTCTTTCATTAGTAATTCTCGCTAATTAAGAGATATCGTTATGTTTGAACGAACATTTCGATAAAAAAACTTTTCTTAAGATAGAAGAAATATAAAAGTCCTATAAGGCAAAATATTAAACCTCAAAAGAAGAATTTTATACAAGTAACAGCTCAAATATATTGTAGAATTTGCTTAAGTTGGAGAAGAATAGCTTGATAAAAAGAGTGTTAATCATAAAGAATAATCAACCACTAGTCTATAGAAATTATGAACCTGGCGCAGATCCTAGTACAGGAACCTCTTTTGGTGATTATCAATCAATAGTGGAATCAATTACAAGTAAAGCTATACATGGTCAACAGAGAGAAGAAATTTCAGGAAATAATAAATTAGTGTATGAATTAGATGAATCGATTCTTTTCCTTGTTAGTACTGATACAAATGAAGTTGGTGTAATTGAAATTCTCATCCCAGAGCTTAAAAACCTCTTTTTCGCAGTATTTCCAAAAGATTACATTTTAGAGTGGTCTGGAGATGATACCTCTGTTTTCAAAGGATTTGAATCCAAATTAGACCAATTAAGAAGTGCTTTTGAAAATAGGATTATGACTAAGCCTGGTAGTAGAAGAATTTTAGATACCCTAAGTGTTATGGAGTTACCTCAAAGATTACAAAAAACTGCCTTAAAAATCCTTGATGCAAAAATAGCTTCCTTTGAGGAAATAATAAAAACAACAAGTGTTTCACCTCAAGAAGCAGTAGCAAATATCCAAGAAATTCTGAATGCTGGATTTCTTTACACGACAAAGATAGCCAATAAGGTATTTTACTCAGTCAAATCCTTTGGTGACGCAGCTCCCTCAGCAGCAGCAGCGCCAATTGTTGCTCCAAGCATAACACCTACAGCTCCTAGTCTACCTGTGCAAGCAACAACTGCCTCTGAGACGCCTTTAGGAGTTGAAGTGACAAAACGAGATATGAATAAAGGCAATATGCCATTCTTAATGAAGCAATTCAAGAAGGATTTGGATAAAATCTTTAATTCAATCATAAATAAGAAATTAATTCTCGTTATTCTCGATCCGGAAACTGATAAGAACCAAGTTTTGTTAAATATGCTTTTGGATACTTTCCAATGTTTTGTCCCTGAACGTGAATTACGTATAGTGAATTTTGCTAATGATTTCATTCACCCACGAGATGCTGATATCATTCGTATAGATAAAAACTTATTACAATTTTACTCAAATGAAACATTACTAGATTTGGATCACAAGAAAATCATAAATGGTGATAATTCCATTTATTTGGCAGATATAATAAAAGAAATGGTGAAATTAAAGCATCATTCAGAATGTGTTTCTCTTCTTATAAATCGTGTTGCTCTCATAGAGAAACTTGCTCAAGATTGGGCTAAAATAAAGAAATTAAATCTGCCATCTGAAGATTTCATAACAAATGTGAGAACAAAACATAATCCAGCAATCATTGAAGTTATGGATAATGTTGCTGTTAATCTCTTCATGGACTAGTAGTTCACTTAAGAACTATTATTGTCTATTTTTATTTTTCAATTTTCAGCTAATTGTACGCTATGTGCTTTAATGCTAATAGTTATAATTAGTAATGAAGAATTATAATATTAGTTGAAAAGGTAAATATCGAAATCTTTTTCACAGAATGAGAATCTAATTACAATTAAGGTGTTGAAATATGACTGATATTTCAGAAGTTTTGTCAGCTCTTAAGCGTGGGGATTTAACAGTTGAAGAAGTCCTAAAAGAGCTTAACGATTTGTTAACGACCGTCAAGAAAGGAATAGATGACCTCAAACGACCGATAGAAGATTTAGTTGAGTTTGAAAAGAGGCAGAGTGATGAAATATTACAATTCGAATCAAGCAATTTGTCATTGTCACAAGAAATAACTTCACTAACCAACGAAAAGGCTACTAGTGAAAATTTACTTCAAAGAACTCAAGAAGAGTATACTGAGATGACAGAAAAAAGGATTAAACTTGAGACTAAGGTTAGAGAGGTATCAACAGAATTGTCTAATACACAGAAAAGGTTAACAGTAGCAAATTCAGAACTAACCGTTGAAACTGAAACTAATCAGAAAATAGTAGCTGAATTAAGTACTATTGTTGAATCTGCTGAACAAAAAATTATAGGAATTGAAAAGCAAGCAGAAATGGAAAGAGATATCATACGAAAATCAAAAGGTGAACGTATGGCTCTTGAATTTTTGATAAAGAGAAACCATATTGAATTCAATGAACTTAAGGTTATCAACTCATTAGATGGTAGAACTAATACTGATATGGCAACTATCTCAAAAGTTACTGGTTTATCTTCAGAATTAATAGCAAAAACCCTAGAAGGTTTAGAAAAAAGAAAATTGATTTCCTATGATGGCTCAACGGGAGCTATAACTGTAACAGGGAGTCTGAAGCTTTAGGAGGGAAAAAAATGACTGATTTTGTAAATATCCGAAGAAACATAATCGCTGAAAAAGAACGACTTGAGAGATTAGCAACCAGCTCAAATCAGAAGATAGCTGATACTATTAAAGAGCTTCAGAATACAGTGGAATTTTTAGATAAAACTGAAGCTACTTTCAAAGATATGTCTCAAAATCTTGCTGATCGTAAGAGAGATGAAATTAATTACAAAGATCAAAGGAAAGAATTGCTTTCAAATATTGAAATATTGAAAGAAAATATAGAAAGAGTACGAATTTCAATTAAAGATGAAAAAGAAAAAAACGACTCATTTGAAAAAGAAATCACTCAACTATCAACAGATCTTAACAGCACACAAAATGAACTCTCATCTACTCAACACAAAATTACAAACATAAAAGAAAATAATGACCTAAAAACTCAAGAGAAAACTGATGTAACAGCTAGAATGGAAAATCAAGTGGCTGAAGCTCAAAGAATTCTAACTACTCTTTCTGAGGAAAAAGAAAAAGAAGTACAACTAAGTCCAATTTTAGATTTCCTTTTGAAAGAAGTAAGAATTGATATTCCTGAAGTAGAGATATTATCCGTTTTAGCCTATCGAAATCAAGCAATGGGTTTGGGTGAATTAAAACAAGCAGTTTCAAAAACACCTCCTGTTATTATCTTAAAAGTAATAAGAAGTCTTGATAGTAAGGGTGTCATCAAATATGATGAGAGACTAGACACGATAGAGCTGACAGCTAATTTAGTTTAGGATTGGATTCGACAAAAATTGAATCCATTTTTTTATCTTATGATTCACAAAAAGACAACAAACTTGATACATTAGATGGATTTATTAATATAATTCATGAATATGATTTCGTAGTAAAAAATTGACAAAAAACTATTTTCATCACTGAAGAGGAAGATTTGTGTGAGCTTCTTAGCAAGACTATTCCGGCAAAAAAAACAATTTAAAATTGCAGTTGTAGGTTTAGATTCTGCTGGAAAAACTACAATGTTAAATTTCTTACGTTTTGAAAGAAACATTGAAACATTACCCACAATTGGTGTAAATGTTGAAGTTTTGAAAAGAGAAAATGTTAATTTGAGTATTTTTGATCTTGGTGGACAAATGCATTTTCGAACTCTTTGGGGAACATTAATGCGAGGAGCAAGTGCAATTATTTTTGTAGTTGATTCCGCTGATAGGGATCGAGTAGATGAAGCGAAAACTGAATTATGGAATGTATTACTTGATCCTCAATATCCTGATGCTCCACTTCTTATTGTAGCAAATAAACAAGATAAAGAAGGAGCTATGTCTATTGAGGTGATTGTAAGAGTCTTTAATCTAGATGACCCAGCAAAAATGGGCAGACGTAGCTGGCATATTCAACCAACAGTAGCAACTACTGGACAAGGTGTTGAAGAAGCGATTAAATGGATCGTAATAGAATTAGATAAATTGTGATAGTTGGGGGTATTGACAAATGGTAGAAATCTCAAGACCTATGATCCTTCGGATAGGAACACTGAAAGTTGAAAAAGACATCAAAAAAGTACACAAATTGTTAGTAAGTGCAGGATACCAGAAAATTGAGGAAGGAAAATACGCACATAATGCAGAACCTACACTTTCAGCACTGCTACATTTAGATACGATTAAGGATCAAGAAGGAAAAGATTTGGAAGAAATTATCGAACTAATTCTTTCAGATGCTGACAGTTATGTCAATCAAACAATTTACAATGCTTTGGCAACTGTTTTTCCATTAGAGTTATCAAAATAAGTAGAAAATTGTTCTTTTCTATTTAGCTTGTCATTTATTCTTTTATCTCAAGCAGAATTTTTTAAATTGAATAGTGGAATCTGAATATATAGATGCATTAGAACGCACTTAAGGTTTAAGATAAAATGCCAGAAGAGGATCTTATAATCTCATTAGGTATCGAGAGTACCGCCCATACATTAGGTATAGGTATAATTGATTCTAAAGGGAAGGAATACAGTGATGTAAAATCATCCTATATGCCTCCATTCGGTGAAGGGATCCATCCTCGAGAGGCTGCGAGACACCATAGTAATAAAGCATCATCTTTGATTGAAGAAGCTCTTAAAGAAGCAAAACTCAAATCAAAGGATTTAACATTAATATCTTTCTCAAGAGGCCCCGGAATGGGTCCATGCTTGAGAACAGGAGCAGTGATCGCTAGATCTCTCTCTGGTTTTCATAATATTCCATTAGTTGGAGTAAATCATGTAGTTAGCCATATAGAAATTGGAAAAATGCTAACAAAAGCTGAAGATCCAGTAATTCTGATGGTCAGTGGAGGAACTACACAAATTTCATCTCTTGTTGATGCTCATTATACAATATTTGGTGAAACCTTAGATATTTCAATAGGCAATTGCTTCGATAAGTTCTCTCGAGAAGTAGGAATTCATGATCCAAATAATCCCTGGCCGGGACCTGTTTTTGATAAAGTCGCAGCAAAAGGAAAAGAGTATTTTGAGCTTCCCTATAGTGTAAAGGGAATGAGCGTAAGTTTCTCTGGATTATTAACTGCTGCAATAAGACTTGTTAAAGAAGAGGGAGTATCAATAGAAAATGCTGCTTACAGCTTACAAGAAACAGCTCTCTCAATGCTAACAGAAATAGCTGAAAGAGCTATAGCCCATACTAGAGCAACTGAATTACTTGTTGTAGGGGGATTCGCTCGAAATAAAAGATTTCAATCAATGCTAAAAGAAATCTGTGAAGATTGGAATTTGAAAATGCTTATTTGCCCATATCGATATGCAAGTGATAATGGAACAATGATAGCTTGGGGAGGAATTTTACAATACAAAGCAGCTGGCAGTCTAAAACCAGAAGAATCTTTGGTTTTGCCTGATTGGAGAAGTGATGAGGTAAAAATTGTCTGGTAAAAGCTATGCTTCAAGTAAAATAATTATGAGTGGTCGAAATGATAATTAAAATAGACATTCAAAAACCAAAGAAAGAAACAATTGACAAAGCAGTAAAGATACTGAAGAAAGGAGGTATCATAGTTTATCCTACTGAAACAGCTTATGGTTTAGGATGTGACGGTTTTAATGTTCAAGCAATTGAAAAAATATATGAAATTAAATCGAGACCACCAGATCAACCTCTTTCAATAATTGTAGATAACCTTGAAATGATTGAAAGAGTAGCTTGTATGCAAGAGGATGCTAAGATTCTGATTGAAAAGTTTCATCCTGGTCCTTTAGTAATTGCCCTAAAAAAGAAAAGTTTAATTCCAGATATTCTAAATAAGGATAGAATCGCTTTTCGTATTTCAAATAATGAATTTGTTCAAAACATTGTAAGAAATTTAGGAAAGCCAATTGTGTCAACAAGTGCAAATAAAACTGGCTTTAAATCTCCATATTCAATTAATGATGTTTTAGAAACAATAACTGAAAAAGAAGTTGACTTGATCTTTGATGCAGGACCCTTAGAAAAGAACAAACCATCAACAATTATAGATTTCGTCATGCAATCCTCACCACAGATAATAAGAGAAGGGGCAATATCTGCAAAAGAAATTTTCCAAACATTAAAAATAAAAGAAGAATACTGGGATCAGCATATGCTCCTCACAAAAGAATAATTTAGTATTCGTTCTATTACTTCTTTGCTTTGTCAGAAATTCCTTTTTCTGTGACAAAGAATACACATTCTCTATCTGGTAATCGTGAGGAATCATACATTCTAGCAATACGAGCTTGATCTCTACCTTTACGCAAAAGTATTCTTTGATGTGGACGATGTGCCCAAGCAAAACCAAGTGCTGGGTGAGGTGATTTGTCAAAAAGACTCTCATCCATCGTAGCTATTACCTGATTTGTTACTACTATAGCAATATCAAATTTCTCTATCAGTTGTTTCATTGTTTCAGCTAAGCGCATAACAGCTTGTTGTCGCGAAACTAACCTATCTTCACCTACATATTCTGCTCGAAAATGAGATGCTATCGAATCAATAATGAATAATTTGATGTTCCTTTCCTTAATTATCTTTTCAACATTCATTATTAGGAAGGTTAAATGATCAGAATTGTATGTTCTGGTTACAGCAATGTTACTAAGAAACTTCTTCGGATCTAAACCATTGCTCTGAGCCATTTGTACTATTCTTGTAGAAGAAAATGTTCCTTCAGTATCAATATAATATACTCCTCCCTCTAAACCACCTTGTTCTGGAGGTAATTGAACATTAATACATAATTGGAAACATAGTTGAGTCTTACCAGTTGCAAATTCACCAGATACTTCAGTTATCTCTCCAGTGAAAATACCTCCTCCAAGGAGTTTGTCTAATTCTGTTGAACCAGTCGAGAT
>JAHLVZ010000095.1 GCA_019058165.1 Candidatus Heimdallarchaeota archaeon | reverse complement strand
TTGTTTGACCTTTGTGTGTGATTCTACAGATGAAGTGGATCAATGGTTTGAGAACTTGAAAGCTAAAAACGTAAAAGTGAGAGATCCCCCAGCAGAAAATAAGAAGTTTAAGATATACAATTTCTTCGCAGAAGACCCCAATGGTATAACAATTGAAATCCAATACTTCTTACATCCCTTTCCATCTTAAGGATGAGTTAGATTAATGACTGAACTAGAAATATCTTCCGAAAACGAAAATACCTTTGCTAAAGAGAAAAATTGGAAGAGTTTTTTGAAAATGTATCTAGTTTTAGGGGTATTATTTCTTATCATGTTTACATTGAGATCAGCAGTGACTAGTCTTCAAATGTTTGTTCCTTATATTAGTATAACAATTGGCGAGCCAGTAGAAATAATTGTCATAATGTTTTTAGTTTATAGTACTACAGCTGCAATTTTTTCACTAATTGTTGGACCTATAATGGAACGAATTGGATATAAAATTGTAATGTATGCAGGCATGTTTATTTTTGCAGTAGCAATAATGCTTTTAGCTTTAGCTACGAAATTCTGGATTCTGGCTTTCGGCCAAGCTATTGCGGGAATAGGAGGAGCTTGTTTTGGCCCTGCTGCTATTGCTTATGCGGGAGATTATTTCCCAAAAATCAAACTTTCAACCGCAATTGGTTTAATTATGTCTTCCTTTTATGTGGCGACTATCGTTGCCGTACCATTAATTGCTCTTGTTGCGGAGAGACTAAGTTGGCAATGGGGTTTAGGTATTATGACAATTCTAAGCTTTCTTGTTTTTATTCTAATCTTACTAATCGTCCCTAGAATAAAAGGTAAGAGGATTGAGTCAATTGATAATAATGAAAAGAAAGCCGAGGATGAAGAAGCAAAAAGTGAAGTAATACAGAACAATGATGAAGCCCATAGTTACTTCACAAGAATGAAACTTGTATTACAGAATAAATATGCTCTTGGAGCATTCTTTATTACTCTCTTTCAACGAGGAGGATTATTTGGAATGGTTACTTTACTTTCAACATGGTTAGTTCAAAAAAACTTTTGGAATGGATTCGATGCTGGTCTAACTAAAACCCAAATTGGCTTAGTTTTCTTAGGAGGCGGTGTTGCAGCATTAACTAGTAATACGATTTTTAGCTATGTTGCTGATAAAATTGGAAAACGGAAAATCATCATAAGTGGAACAATCCTAACAGGCATATCCATATTTCTCTTCCCTTTATTGGGAGAAATCACACGAAATATTCCCTTAGCAATTAGTGGTATAATCATTGTGAATCTTTTTGGTGGAATAACTATGGGAAGTTATAATGCTTTTATTACTCAAGTTGCTCCACAATCAAAAGGAACAGCTGTAGCAATAAATAATGCATTTGGTCAAATTAGTCTATTAATGGCAAACGCTCTAATTGCTACCTTTGTTTGGAATTTATCAAAAAATTTCGCCTATTGTGGTCTTGTGGCTCTAGGATTTTATATAATTACCGTTACTTTAATGTTCATTTTTGTGAAGCCAGATGATTTCTTTGAACAATTGAACTCGGCGAAGAATTCCAGTTAGTAGACATTAATTTTTTATCGAAAAAAATTGAATAACAGAAAGTTATTTGATATGAAATACATATACATTGATGAACAGTATAAAATTTGAGGGTATTAGTTGAAAATTAAAGGTAAAGCAATTAACAAACTCGATTTATTCAGTGTTTTTTCAAAAATATTAGGAACTGCAAATTCACTTGATGAAATTTTCAAGAAAACAATGGCTATTTTTGAGAGTAATTTTACTTATGATTCAATAATTATCTTTGTTTTTGATTTTACCGGAAAATTGCAGGAAAAAATAAAAACAGGAATTAAGACATTCAAACATTTACCCTCTAAATCATTGGATAACATAAAATCAATTAGGAAAATTATCCAAGAAAAAAGTGCAAAGCAAATCAAAAATTGGCAAGAAGAGAAAGAGCTACACACTATCTTTTTTGATTCCGATCTAATAAAATCAGTTCTACTAATTCCATTATTTACCAGTAATCAGATATTTGGTTTCATTACTATAGGAGAAACCACTGATTACACTTTTTCTGAGAACGAAATTATACTATTAGAGACAATAGGACATCTAGTTAGTTACAATGTTTGTCATTTTCTTTTCCAAGAATATATGCAGAAGCAAAATAATGAATTAAAAGAAATCACAAAACGAATGAGACATGATTTTGCTAATGATTTACAATCTCTATCAATGGCTCTAGAATTATTAGCAACTACAAACTTGAGTGATGACCAAAAAAAGTATCTGAGAATTCTTGAGAAATCAAAAAATTCTGCAATAGGAAAACTGCAAGAGCTGAAACAACTGAAGGATAAGTATGAAAAAGATGTTGATTTCTTTATAGGTATACAATTTGAGTGATTTAGGAATAGCTTTTTTAACTCTACAATTAGAAGCTAAAGAAAGGTTTTTTAGGATTTTCAAACGATGAAAACTAACTCTTAAGTGAACTAGGATTTATAATGTCTTTAACACTCCTTCAAGAGATTAGCGAAAATACAATGAGGTCGAAACGCATGAGTCAAGTAAAAGCTGATAGTGGTACAATTATTCTAGATCAAAATGGCGCAGAGATAGGAGTAATTAAGAAAATTTATTCTGAAAACCTAGCACGATTGGAATTAGTCAATTCAAATTCCATTGCATTAGATTTAGTTCTGATAAAGGATATTGAGACATCTGGTAGGATTCTCAAAAAGAAAAGTGCTGAGCTTTTACCTGAAGCTGAGGAGTTCATTAAAGGAGCAACTGTTAACTTAAACGAAATAACTTACACCGGAATAGAGCTCATAATTGATCATCTGATGACCAAGGAAATCAAGAAAGCTCTACAACATTTTGAATTTGACATTCTAAATAGGGTAATTACACCTGAAACAACTTCTTTCTATGAATTACTGGGATTGATTAGAGGTATTGAACTCGCTGGTAAAACCCCTCAAGATTTTATTGTGAAAACAACTTTCCAAGCTAGTGAATTAAAACCAGAGCTGAAAAATAGAGTTCCCCCAGAAATTGTTGTTGATAAGCTAAATCAAGAAAAAGCATTTCTAAGAATTCTCTGGAACTTTTTAAGAATTGGTGTAGCACAAGTAGTAAAATTGAAAGACATCAATTTGGTTAGCGCAGCAATAGATGCTCTATTCGAGATTGGGTTAAGACATATTGAAATTGAATCAAAGACAGCAAAAACAACCACTGACATGCTTTTCTGGCAAAACAGAATTGAAGATTGTATCGTGAAATATATTGCTTTGTTGATTTCCTCATTGGAATTGGACACTCAAGAAGAATTTTTGAATAATTTGAAAGAGAAATTGCTTGAAGGCCTAAAGAAAATGAAAGTCAATGGTATGATAAAAGAGCATGCAATAAATTCAATTGAAACAATTGATTTAGTCAAGTATGAAAACTTTAAGAAAATTGAATTCTTATATTCCGGTATTAAGGGGTTCAACCTCAAAGTAATGTCCGAAAAACAAGCTATGAAGGATTTGAAGGACATTGTGAATCGATTCTTAGAAGAAGATAAAACTAAAAACATAATAAATCTCCAAAAAGAAATAACAAAATTCGCAAAAGAGGTAAGAGATGTTTCTAAAGAATTTTGTAATATACTATTTGAAATTTCTCAATATCTCAAAAAGATTGAATATGGTGATAGTAAAGTAAATGATTTCTATTCAGTCTTGATGGATAAAATCCACAATGGGAAATATTTTGATTTGAGTCATATTCTCAACAAAGTAAGTAGAATTTACTTGAAAGAAAAATTGTAAGAGGAAAAAAATACCTCAGTGAGATATTCTTAATCCTCAGATTTCTCTAATTTTCGTGTACCACTAGATCGAAGTTTTATTTTGTATGCTTTTCCTGTTTTGGTTTTAGCTAAACCTCCTTCTGAAGTTTCCTTGATTTCACAGGGCATCATTTGACCAATGTCATCCATAGCTACTACTACCTCATCAAAAGGAATATTGCTTACAACCCCACTCAGAGACATATCAGCAGCAAGAAGAGCTTCAGCAGCCATCATACCATTTCTTTTAATGCATGGTGTTTCAACTAATCCCGCAACAGGATCACAAGCTAATCCTAACGAATTCTTTAGCATTAAAGCAGCAGCATTAACAGCTTCCTCAGCAGAACCACCAGCAATTTCAACTGCTGCAGCAGCTGCCATAGCAGCTGATACACCAATTTCTGCTTGGCACCCGTGTTCTGATCCACTTGTAGAAGCTTTTGCATCACAAACCAGACCTATTAAACCTGAAGCAAATAAGCCTTTAATGATTGATTCTTCAGATGCATCACATATTTCCGCAGCAGTATAAACTACTGCTGGAACAACGCCAGAAGAACCGGCTGTTGGTGAAGCTACAATGATACCCATTGAAGAGCTGTATTCTGCAACTCCAATCGCTCGAGCAGCAACTTTCAAGATATTTTTACCAGATAGAGACTTTCCTTTTTTCGATTTGGCAAGTATTTTTTTGGCATCTCCACCACTCATACCACTCGGAGATCGTTTTGTTATCTTAATACCTTGTTCTATTGAATTTACCATAACCTTCCAAATACGTTTCATAGCAGACATTACTTTTTCAACGCTAGATTCTTGAACAGATACTTCGTGTTCAATCATGATTTCTCCAAGGGATTTCTCTTCTTTTTTCGCTTTTTCTAAGAAAGGTATCACACTGTCAACTGTCAAAACATTTCCTCTCCTTCGGTTAAACTTGGTAATATTCTTACCATTTTCATTCCTTTGATTTTATTTAGTTCTGCATCAAGATCTTTTGGAGCTGATTCTTCAATTTCTATCGTTGTTAATGCTTCATCTTTCCCAGGTATATCTTTGCTTCTTAGAGCAAGAATGTTTAATTTAAAACCAGAAATTACTCCTGTTATTTTCGAAAGAGTACCAACAAGATCGCCATGACGAAGGATGATTGTTACATTTGCACCTGTTATCTCGGTTCTAAAGCCCATTATCTCTCGAATAACTATGTCTCCTCCACCAACTGATTCTGCAATAACATAGATCGAATCTTCATTTTCATCCTTGACTACAATTTTGATACTGTTAGGATGATAACGTTTACCTAGCTTGATTTTTTTGAATCGAATTTTTAATCCGGCTTCTTTTGCATATTTATCAGCTTCTTTTATTCGTTCGTCAAATGTTTTAAATCCTAACAATCCACCAATTATTGCTTTGTCACTACCATGACCTCGCCAAGTATCTGCGAATGACCCATGAAAATAAACATCTACTTCTTTTGGCTGTTTACCATAAAGTAATCTTGCAGTTCTCCCAATTCTTACAGCACCAGCTGTATGCGAACTGGAAGGCCCAACCATAATGGGCCCTAGCAATCTAAATACACTTTCATCTGTCAAAAATTAATTCCACCGTAAATTTATACTACCAATAGAGTAATCTATTTCTCATATAAAGAATTGGTGTTTACAAGGAGAGGTTGAGTTATTCTCCACCAGCAATCTTTGCGTTAGCAATTCGAATTGTAGGTGAAATTGATCCGGATTCATTAACTACTTTCTTAGATATTGCGTTAATGTTTTTCAACAAATCAAAAATATTTGTTCCCACCATTGTTTCCTTTAGAGGATGACTAATTTCTCCTTTCTCGATTAAGAATCCTTGATCAATTAAAACAGAAATATTAGGAGACCCAGATGAAGGTTCAAGTGAACTATCCTTCAAATACAACCCTTTCTTAGTTTCAGATATTATTTCATCTATAGCCCATGATCCAGGAGATATTTGGATTTGTGTCAAATCTGGATGTGGTTTACTACTTAAACTTCCTTTGGAAGCATGTCCAGTATTTTTTATACCTAAAACATTTGCACAATAAGAATTTGAAAAGTAAGCTTTCGCAACACCCGCTTCAATCAAAGTTAATTCTTTATGAGGAACACCTTCATCATCGAAATTTGCGGAGCCGACACCGCCAAGATACAATGGATTATCGATTAATGTGATTTCCTCGTTTGTTATTTGCTCACCCAATCTATCCTTAAAGTATGCCGTACCTAAAATAACTTCGAAGGCATCTAATCCAGCACTAATTATTGATGAAAGAGTATCAAGAGATCCTCTGGAATCCAAGATGATTGGTAATTCTTGGCTTTTAATCTTCTTTGAACCTAGAAGAGAAATAGCATTTTCAGATGCAGTACGACCTATTCGTTCCGGATCAAATTCCTTTACAGATCTAGTTTTTTGATAATCCCACGAGGTTGCAATATCATCTTTTTTTTCTGCTTTAACGAATATTACTCCAGATAATGAACTGAGATTTTGTGTAACCTCAACTCCTAAGCTATTATAGATTGTTTCAGTTGCATGTGAGCGAGTAAGATTTCCACTAACAACTACTTCATGTTTTTCTAGAGCACTATCGATTGCATTAATAGCCATTTCAGTTAATTTATCAGCTGATAGATTACTTACTACCTCATTTGACAACCCATTGATTGCAGGATATTTTTCAAAAGGACCAGGTAATGTTTTGAATAATTTATCTGGTGGTGAGAGTTTACTAAGTTTTACAGCTTTTTTCACGATTTCTTTTATTGAATCTTCGTCAATGAGTGATGTTGTTGCTATCCCAAGGCCCTTTTCTGTATAAGCTCTAACACCTAAACCGGTTACAGATTTACTCTCTGAGGCTTTAATTGCATTCTTTTCTAATTGTACAACATCTGAATATCCTTCTATCACAAATAATTCTACTTGATCTGCTCCTTTTTTCAAGCCATAGCTTATAGCTTTGTGATAGATGTTTCCCAAGATTTCATTGCCCTCCAACGACTATTTCCTTTACAGCTATAGGTGGACCGCCTGCATGAACAGGAACCCATTGCGATTGTTTACCACAGGATCCTGGAAAATCAAAACGTAGATCTTTACCTACAGCGACAGTTCTTTGCAAAACTTCTAAGCATAATCCACTCATGCTGACATTTTGAATTGCTTCAGCTAGCTCGCCATTTCTGATAATATGCCCACCTTGTGCAGAAAAATAAAATTCACCTTTTGCAGTGTCTACATAGCCACCATAAGACTTCTCAAGATAAACGCCGTTTTTAATTGATTCAAGCAATTCTTCAAAAGAAGAATCCCCAGCATCTATGTAGGTGTTTCCCATTCTGACAATTGGACGATAATTAAAATTCATAGCTCGAGCTGCGCCATTTGGTATTGCGTCCATTTTTGCAGCCGTTTCAAGTGAGTGCAAATAACCAGTTTGCACACCTTCCTTTACTAAGTCTCTTTTAATTGCCTTGGTTCCCTCAGAATCATATAAATAACTACCACGCAAACCTGGTAAAGTTGGATCATCATAAATATTAATCAATTCACAACCAATTTTCTTTCCCATTTTACCTTCTAGAATAGAATCCTTTGCTAGAATAGCGTCTGCTTCTTCTGCATGTCCAAAAGATTCGTGAACATAAACACCCACTAAAGATTGATCCATAACAATATCCATTTTTCCACTTGGAGGTTTTTTGGCTTTTAAAAGTTCAATTGCTCTTTTTGCTAATTCTAATCCATCTTCTGTAACATTGAGTTTTTCGACTTCCTCCCACCCATTAGTTGTACCCATAGCTGTATACACATTTTGCATTGTATCTCCTTCTCTCGAAGTAGCCATACAAGCAAGATTGAGATTTCCATATTCTGTTTCTACTTTGGTTCCTAAGGTATTCACTATAATTTCCTTTTGAAACCATTCTTTTATTGATGCATTTGTTGAAACAATTTTATCTGAAAACTCTCGAGTCACTTTTTCATATTCTTGGACAATTTCATACTTTTGTTCAATTGATATATCTCGAGGATCTTTTTTGTAGTTTACTTTATGCTTCCCGACAACTGCAAAATCTTCAATCATCATACCTTTTTCTGTTGTTTTTTTGGCAGTTGCTTGTGCAACCTTTATGGCTTTCTGTAATGCTTCTTCGATTTCTGTTAAATTGAAACTTACAACTGATACAAAACCCCATCCACCGTCAATTAATGCTCTAATTCCCACCCCGATTTCTTTCTCATAATTTATTTGCTCAGGTCTACCATTTTGTATTGTAATTAGAGTTCCAGAGCCCTTCTGTAAACGGATATCAGCAAAATCTCCCTTTTTGAAACTGTGTTTCTCTAAAATTTGTTTAATTTTATCTAACATCTAAACCACTAGTGCCATTGGGTCTCAAGTATTCATCGCTAATGACCATTTTTCTTAACTAAAGTCTTTCTATTGTGCTGAACTTTTATCGATTTTTATCAGTTCAAGAAAATTTGAACTGCTGGTTCAAGTTTTCTTAAAATAAACGTTTAAATAGTAAGATGATTATCTAAGTAAATAGACTTAATTGTGAACTCAAGATTATAAAAACAAAAAAAGTGAAAAAAAATGAAAAGCAAAACTTTGAAACTCTCAATTGCTTTGTTCGTCTCATTAATATTTATAATGTCTAGTGTTTCAACAGCTGAAATAAAAAGTTCAACTTTAGAAACAGAATCTTTAGCTATTCAAGCTATTGATGATCCACGGACATATAATTCTTCCAGATATGTGGAATCAATTAATATTCATCCAATGAGAAGCTCAGCAGTGGGAATTAATATGGATCTTCTAGGTGGAACAGTAAATCTGCCTTTTGATTTATCAGATCTGACAAATCTTGTCGGGTTACAACTTGTCGTTTCCAACCAAAGAGCTTGGAGACAACATAGCCAAAGAAGATTTTGGGATGTTCCTGATGGTGCAACACTATTGCTTGTTTTTAGAGGAATGACTTTAGAAAATGCTAGAGTTGCAGCATATAACACTAAAAGCGCTATAGAAACCATATACGATTTCAATCTCCATTTAGTTTTTGGAGAATGGGATAACAGTAATCAGGTTGCTATGTTTGTATACCATGGACAAGTTTCAGAAGGAGCATATGCATCCTTTGTTGATGAATATGTTAGTTATGTACCAAATGATGGATTTGGTGAAGGATTAACTTCATCAGTTTTGTTGCAATCTCCCGTTACTGCTATGTCAATTGGAGTTTTGCACGAACGATTTCCAGCATTAGGTTTGTTCACAGAATGGATACCTATGTTAAGCGCAGCTTGGATTGATCCAGATGGATTAGTTAAAGTTGGAACTGAGGTGGATATGGACTTATCTAATATAATGCCAAGTTTCTCACCTGTTCAAGGAGCATCTTATGCCGATGCCAGTATAATTACAATGAAACTTCCTTATGTTGTGGACGTTCTCGAAGTAAGTCCACGCACAGATAATATGTATCCTCACTTAAAGGGATACTTTGAGTGGATTGTAAAAATGGATCTACCTTTATTCAATATATCAATAGATCATTCATATTCCGACATTCATGTGAAATATGATTTCAATCTGACTAATCTTCAATATTACCCCCAAGTTATCGGTGAGATGTCAATAGCATCAACCCTCCCAATAATGGAAGGGGATGACTTGATGTATAATTTCACCTTTGAAAATGTTGGCAATGAACCAGCATATGATATAGAAGTGGTTTATGGCGAATTCGCAAAAAATGAAACTCTTGGAGTACAACTACCCTTCGCTAAGGCAGGATTAACTTTTGAAGTTGACAAAATCATGTATTACGATACTGTTTCAGATATTCTATCAGATACCGAAGCTTCGGGTACTGATATTATAGCAATATACGGATGGTTCTTTAATACAACTTTAGGTGATTGGGTTGGCAACAATCAAGTTTTCACTGGAGAAGAAATGGATAACATAGATGATCTAATTCTCAAGGATGAAACTTACTTGAATCTAGATCCTATGGACTTTACAACATTTGCTTTAGACGACAACACTGTTGGTCTTAATGCCACAATACCAGTTCTCAATCCTGGTGAGAATATCACTTTAAGTTTTGCCATTCAGAATTTCCCAAGTGATACAGAATATATCTTTCTTCCAGTTCAAAATCCATTTAATCAATCCCAAATTTTTGTAGTAAATATGACCATTGTTGATTATTTGCAAATCCTTGGTTCAACACTTCATTTGCCAGAAGATCAACTAACTTGGACACATTTATTCCTTGAACCAGTAATGGGTACAGCATTTGTATACGAAGATGCAGATGGAACAGAATTCATGGGCATAACTAATGGGTTAGTCATTCAACTTTATGATGATGAAGCCGTTTTAGTTGGGAAAGTAACTCTGGATAAGGACGTCTACCGTTTTGGTGAAAATGCTACCTTTACTCTTGAATTAACAAATGTAGGGGATGTTAATGCAACCAATGTTAATTACAGTTTTGGACATGCTTTCGTTACAGATAATTTTGATTTATCATATGTCAATCTTATCCCAGGAAGTGAAGGGGTAATATCAGTTATTGAACCAGGTGAGACAGTTGTGAAACAACACGAACAACTAGTAATAACTAATGTTGGACTACATCCGGTATTCGCGGTATTCAATTACACAAGTAATGAAACAGCGCATTCAAAATACGATATCTTTGGTCCTGTTGGTCATCCAGCTGTAGCTAGTAGTATGGATTTCGGCATAGTTTTACCACCCCCACACAAAGAAGTTAGTCAAGAACCAATTTATCCAACTCCTGAAGTTGAGGTGAATTTGGAGATACTCGGATACACTCCTGGTGTAACAGAAGAGGGCGATGAGCTATTAATTCGATACAATGTAACAAATACTGGTGATGAAGACACAAACATCATTATGTTACAAAGATTCCCAATAGATGAAGTCTCCAATGAAATGCTATTAAAACCAACTACTCTAGCAGATCAAGTTAACATCACTATAGATGGTGTTACAGTTACTGATTATTCTGTAACATTTGTAGATGTTAAGGATATAGTAATTGGAATGCCTTTTGCAGTATTAGCT
>JAHLVZ010000094.1 GCA_019058165.1 Candidatus Heimdallarchaeota archaeon | reverse complement strand
TCTATATGTTGATACGTACCTTTCAGGTGAAGGACCTGTTACCCCTACACCCTCAGGCATTGTATATGATTTCAATACAATTCTATCGATATTGGGAACCTTATTAGTAAGTGGTTTTGCTGGCTATACAATGGGTTCAATTTCTGTTTATTTCTTAACAACAAATATAAAATCCAAACAAAACAACACAATTTTTATGGCTGTTTTCGTTTTGGGACTAGCAATTTTAGTGAACGTTTGGTTCTGGATTACTCCCTGGCAAATATTATGGAATATCGGTGTTTTACTAATAGCAGTAGCTTTTGGTTATATGTGGGCTACAAGAGGAATAATGAATCTCAGGTTTGATTCACCTCTGCCAGAGAATTTACCTATTGATACAGAGGAAGAGCGAAGTGCATTAATCGTTCTTTCAAAAGGTGAAGCAGAAGAGTATAATCCTTTAGCTCTCGTGAGAAAGTACTACAAACAAGCTGAAACTGGTGTTCCTCAGAAAGGTAAATTAGCTCAACCATTGGAGTTCTTCAAAGTCAAAAGAAAATATCGCTCTATAATTAAAAGTCAATCAGATCTCACAATTGAAGACATTAAAGTTAATGAGCCAAAGAATCCTTACAGGAAAATCACTAGAAGTCTCGTTGAGAAGTTAGAAAGCTCTTTTCTAACCTTCAATATGTATCAAGAAGCTTTTGTTAATGATTGGCCAACAATTAATCAAGCACTTCTTTCCATGATCTCTCGAGGTGCTAATAAGATTACAATATTAAACCTCTTCTTAGCAGAGAGCTTTGAATATGAAATGGCTTTGGACGAAATGAAGCGAATTGATTATTCAGAGATTGGTATAACAATATCTCAAACTGAATTCTTATCAAATTCTGATGTTATCCAAGATATATTAGCAAAGAAGATTAAAGCTGCATTACAAACAAAACAGGATTTGTCATCTGTTGGTATCCTTCTCGTAGCAGAGGGGCAACCCGAAGAATGGGATGCTCTTTATCCAATAACTGAACAAGAAGATATTTTCAGAAAAGGCATTGCAAAGAAATTAGCTAAGTTGGGAATTAGCGAAGAGAAAATAAAACTAGCATGGATACAAGAACGTACACCATTAATTGAAGAGAGTTATCAAGATTTGATGAAGAAAGGTTGCAGAACAATTGTTCATGTGGCAACTACTACTCCAGTTGATTGTGTTGATTCATTGTATGACATTCCTAAAGCTCTTGAGAATCAAGCAAAAACAAACGATATAGAATTGATTTCAATTAAAGCTTGGAATGATGATGCTGAGATTATTAATTCCTATTTAAGCTTAATAACCGCTGCAAAAGAAATGCCTTTAGCAGAATTAGGTGAAAATGCGGAAATAGTTCTACAATCCACTAAAGTCGGAGCTACATTAGCGAGTCAAGAAGAAGAAGACCTAGACGAAGAGACAAGCGAAGAAACAGATTAGTAGAATAAAACAGATTAATGTGCCTCTCGGCACAATTTTCATTTTTCTTAATAAGACTTAAATTAAGAAATGATATTCTAATCTTGACTAACTATTTGGTTTTGATGCTATGAAAAAATACGCTATAATAGACGGACATACTGATGTTTTATATTCACTCCCTATGCAGCAAAGGAAATTCCATCAAGAATCTGAGAGAGGACACGTTGACTTACCTAGAATAAGAAAAGGTAATGTAAGTGCAATGTTTTTTGCAATATACCCAGGAATCAATCAGTATTTCGTTCTAAAAGGAGCAAGAAATCTTGTAGATTTAGTTAAGGAACCCAAAAATGAACTAATGTTTATCAAGAAATTTTCTGATTTAGAGAAAGCTGAAAAAGAAAACAAAGTTGGTGTTATTTTTCATATTGAGGGAGTAGGTGGTTTTGATACAGAATTCCATATATTGAATTTACTATATCACTTAGGATTAAGATCGTTTGGTATTACTTGGTCTAATTCTAACATATTTGGGTCCGGTTCCTCATTCACACCAGGAGCTCCAAAAGATACTCGAGGAATAACTGCTGAAGGAAGGGAATTAATTCTAGAAGCAAATAAATTAAGGGTTATTGTGGACGTTTCTCATTTATCGGACAAAAGCTTCTGGGATGTCCTTGAAGTAACTAAGAAACCAATAATAGCTTCTCATTCATGTTGTCGAGCAATTTCACCTCATGTACGAAACCTAACAGATGAAATGTTAAAAGCTCTGGCAGAAAACGGTGGAATGATGGGAATCAATTTTGCGAATGCTTTTCTAAGAGAGGACTGTGGTCGTGAAGTAGATACACCTTATACTAAAATAATTGATCATATTGATCACGTTGTTAATTTGGTTGGTCCTGATCACGTTGGTTTTGGTAGCGATTTTGATGGAACTGGAGTTCCTGACGAAATCAAAGATGTCACAGGGTTCAATAAATTAGTAAAAGAATTAGAAAGAAGAAAATATTCAGAAGAAGATATCAATAAAATCTGCCATGGAAACTTTCAAAGAATATTCAAAAAAGTTTGGAAATAATTGCCAACTATTTCTGATCCTTAGGTAATTGAATAATAACGGTTGTTCCTTTACCTTCTTCACTCTCTAAAGTGAGTTCGCCACCATGTGCTTGGACAATTTTCAATATAATTAACATGCCAAATGAAGAATATCTCATAGTTGTCCAAGATTCAATGATTTCTTCCTTCTTGTCTTTCGGAATACCTTTGCCATCATCCTTCACAATTATCTTGTAAAAATTCTTGTAATCTTTCGCACTAATTTCTACTTTGTAAGCTTCAGCATGCTTATAGACATTCATTAATAAATTCTCAAGAACTTGACGCAATTTTATTGGATCACCTTTGATTTTTGGTAATTTACCAACCTCAATTTTCAAATTAGGTTCAAGCGATGTTATTTTCTCAGAAATTTCTGTTACCATTGTATTCAAGTTGACAACCTTGAAATCACCTAAGAGTTCACCTTTCTTTGCTAACAAAAGCAAATCCTCAATAAAAGCCGACATCTCCTCTATGCTTTCCCCAATTCTATCACTATATTCAGAATCAGTCATTGAATTATAAAGAGAGATTACTTGCATTTTACCTCTCAAGTCATGGGCAATTGTAGAAGCAAAAGACTCTAATTCGTCCCTTTGTTTAAACAATTCCTCTTGTTGTTCTCTCATCTGTTCTTCTGTTTGAATTCTCTCAGAAATATCAGTTATTACTGCAAAACTTCCTCTGTAGTTTCTTTCTGAGTCAAAAACAGGTTGAGGTGAAATAATCGTCGGTATTAAGGTTTTGTCTTTCCTTACCCAACTAATTTCATATGATTCCAATGCACCATTTTCTCTTCCTATTGAATGTTCTGCATAGAAATGTCTGTTTTCCTCATCAAGAAACTCACTGACTTTATGACCAATCATTTCTTCTTCATCGTAACCAAGCATTATGCACAACTTTCTATTCACATATGAGAAAACTCCATTTTCATCATCTACAGCTAAACCATCATTCATGGTTTCAATTAGAGTTCTGAAACGTTGCTCGCTATCAAGTAATTCTTCTTCTGCTTGCTTTCTTAATAATGCTACAGATGCTTGCTGGGCAAAGGCTTCAACAAGTTCTGGGTTTTTAATTTCGTGTCCTTCTTGCATAATTAGGAGAACATTACCTAACAATCTACTTTTACGCATAAAAGCAACAGAATAAATTTTATCTGTTTTCAATAATTTTCGCAAAGGCTTTACTGCTTGTTTTGGAAAACCTCCTTGAGTTAATTCAGCGAGATCTATGTCTACTTCTGAAATACCAGTTTTAGTTAATTTCTGTCTTGTTTTTTCCTTAACCTTAAATGTCATCCCTACTGGATTTCTTCCAAGAAAATTGAGAACATTACCAATTCTCCTGCCTAAACCCAAAACTGCTCGAACTTGATAATCTATCGTAGATTCATTAAATGAGGTTACAACTGTTATTGACTTCCCTGCAAGTTCCCTCATCCTTTCTGCAATGTATTGATAAATATCTAGCTCTGAAGAAAATCCTATGAAATCTGTTGCTGTTTGTGATAAAAATGTTAAATTATCAACATATTCCTGTTCTTCTTCCTTAGCCATTCTCTTCTCTGTTATATCTTGAAATATTGCTACACAAGAACCTGGAACCGTTTGAAAAACTCTTACTTCATGTGAACCTGTGATTTTATCATCTGAATAATCAATATGCTCTGAGTTCCAAGATCCACCTTTCAAAGCTATCTCTTTGTAAATTTTTGGTAGTTCAGTATCCATAAATGATGGAAATGCTTCCTCAATTGTTTTCCCAATTAAATCACTGTGTTTAATCTTTAATATTTCATCAGCAGAAGGATTTCCACCTTGGAAAACGAGTTGGCTATTTTGATTCATACTATAAATATGGATACCCAAAGGTGTTGAGTAAATAATTTGCCTAAACCTTTCTTCACTATTTATTAATTCATCTTGAGCTTGGTTTCTTAAAATGGCAACAGAAGCTTGACTTGCAAAAGCTTCGATTAGATTCTTGTTCTTCAGTTCATGACCTTTCTTAACTAGAATTAAAAGCCCACCAACAATTTGTGTGCCTTTATTAAATGTAGTAGTATAAACCTTATCAATTTTTAAAAGACTATAGATTGCTTTACTTGCTCTCTTTGAAATTCCTCCTACAGAGAGTACACTCAAATCTTCTTCAACTAGAGTCAATTTACCAAAAGGAGTTTTTTTCATATATTCAACATTTAATTTAGCTTCAACCTTGTATGGATCTTTGCCAACTAGTTTTGCAATTGTTTTATGTTGTTTTTTAATTCCAAGAAGCGATTTAATATTGAATATTTCTTTTTCTTTATCAAATGAAGCAGTTACAACATACACCTCACCTGCTAAATCTTTTATTTGCTCAGCAATATATTGGTAGATATCTTTCGAAAATGATCGCCCTACAAAATGCATTGCTGAATTCGAGAGAAATAGTAAATCGTTTATTCTTTTTAATCGTACCTCTTCCATTAATTTGCGGGAAGTTATATCTCGAATAACTCCTTGAACAAATTTCTTACCTCCAATTTTAATTAGTGAAGATGATAATTCGCCAAACATTTTTTCTCCGTTTTTCTTTATCATATGAACTTCTGCTTCAACGGAATTTGTTTTTTCAATTTGCTCAAATGCTGCTTTAGCTATCTCTTGCCCTTCTCCTGATGTAAAATCAAGAAGATTCATATTTAGAATTTCTTCCTTAGAATAACCAAAAATTTCCGTAGTCCTTTCATTTACATTAAGAATATTTCCTTGCAAATCATGGAGAAAAACTGCATCATTTGAATTATGAAAGAGATTACTATATTGCTCTGCGATTTCTCTTAATTCTTGTTCAGTTTTCTTTTCTTCAGTAATATCTCTGATTACTGTAATTGTTCGGACAACGCTCCCATTCTCAATAACTGGAATTTTTCTAACTTCTGTTATTATTGGATGATTGTTTAACTCATTAATTTCTATGGAGGAAAGCGGTCTGCTAGTACTCTTTACTTGTTGATATTCATCCCTAATATTTTCATTTAGAAACGGGAAGACATCGAATATATTTTTACCAATTACATCAGTTTGAATTTTTAGCTCTTCTAACCATTTTGTTAAAGCATCGTTTACAAGTACAATATCTAAGTTCTCATCTACCACATGCAAAGGAACACCTAAAGATTTTATAGTAGATTCATATTGTTTCTCAGATGCAAGAATTGTTGCTTCTGCATTGACTTGATCTGTAATGTCTACACCTGAGCTTAAAACACCTACAACGCGGTTATTATTATCTTTAATAACATCTGATTTCCAGGAGATAATTCTCTCTTTACCATCTGTTGTGAGGATTGGATTTTCATAATTTGCAGTTGGCTCTATTCCTCCAAGTATAATCTCAGTGAATCTCTGTCTAATTTTACTTTTCAATCTATTAGGAACAAAATCTTCTATCCAATCTTTTCCAACTATATCACACTCTTCCAAACCTAAAATCTGGCAACCTCTCTTATTGATCATTTGAATTTTAGCAGAAGGATCTAAAACATTGATTATAACATCTACAACATCTAGATACGTTTGTGTTCTATTTTGTTCTTCCAATAATTCGATATTGGTCTGTTGTTGCAAGTTAAACAATCTGGCATTCTGAATAGCAACTGCAGCCACATTTGCTAGAGCAGATAATAAATCAATATCTTGTTTTGAATAGGCATTCACTTCATAGCTTTGTACTTCTATAACCCCTATTGTGTCTCCACCAATTTTCATTGGAACGTAAACAGCTGATTTTGTGTATTCTCCTTCATGATGAGTTTTCTTATTAGTAATAGGGTCTTGTTTTACAATTCTGCGTAAATCTGGCAGATAAAGATGATTCCCCGTAGTTATGACCTTACTTTGAATTTCACTTTCTTTATGAGATAATGGTAAAGCTGGAAAAATTGTAATATCTAAAGATTTTTCTTCTATAAGAGCGAATCCTGGAGAAATAGTTTGTTTGCCTTTATCATAGAATGAAACTACGAATGTATCTGCATCCATAATAGTATAAATATATTGGAAAATTGTCTTGTAAATTTTATTTAAATCACGTGTCTCTCCGAGAGTGAGAGCAAGTCTATTAATGGAAATCTGTTGATCAAGTAGATGTCTTCGTAATTTATCAGCTTGTTTTTTCTCAAATAATTTATCTATGAGATTATCAAGTTCATGAAATTGACTTGTTGTTTCCCCGCCTTTTTGAAGATAAAAATCAGCCCCAAGATTCAAAGCTTGAATTGCAACTTCTTCTCTTCCCTTTCCTGTAAAAATAATAAATGGTATTTCATTGCCTGCATTTCTAACAATAGACAGAAACTCCAGACCATTCATCTTAGGCATTTGATAATCAGAGATTATAACATCAAATTCTTGTTCCTTAATCATATCTAGAGCTTGAATTGCAGATTCAACTGTTACAATATTGAATTTTTCATTCATTTTTTTTAGATAGATTTTAGAAACTTCGAGCAAAGTTTCTTCATCGTCAACAAGCAGTATATTAATCTCCGGCACGATAAAACACCGTTTCGAGAATTATGTTCTCTTTCTGATTTCACTTTTTCACATGATTATTGAGATTATATCATTTTTTCTTAATGCAATCTCATTTACATCTAATCAAAAATAAAAAAAGAATATCAATAAGTCTTCGATAGCGGCAAAAGAATCCAATATATTTTACTATTTTTTACTTTTTAGTTGATCTTCCCATTTTCTTATAAGAGTCACTTTCTTGTTTTCATAATCAATGTAATTATGTTCATTTAACCAATTCACTGATTCTCGTATTACTTTTTTACCATTGGTGTATTTAGGTTCCCAACCAAGATCTTTCTTGATTTTTGAAATATCCAGAATCCTAGTATTACCATATCGCATAACACGATTTCGTGTCAAAGTTGGTTTTCCAATACCTTTCCTTTTCGCAGATACTTCCTTCATCCATGCATATATCATGACTACCCAACGAGGGTAATTCGGGATTTTGAAATCAGATTTTATAGCTTCTTTATGTTCAAACCAATAATCTTTTTGTGAAATATCAAAACTTTTTATATTATAGGCATTGCCATTTGCTTCTTCTCTATTACCAAGAAATATGATTGCTTGAGCAGCATCTCTAACATCAACTCCGGAGTAAAAGTTTTTGCCTCCTCCAACCATTTTTACTTCTTCATCAAAAAAACCTTGAACAACTCGAGGTGTTGTTAATGTATCACTTGGACCAAGAATCATGGGTAATCTGGCAACGGTAACAGGAAGATTGTGTTTCTTATGATAATTCCAAGCAATTTGCTCTGAAACTAGTTTTGATTTATGGTAATCATTTGTGGGATTAAACGGTTGATTCTCTTTCATTGGTTTAGGTTTAACCTTATAACCATAAACTCCCCAAGTACTAACAAAGACAAATTTTTCCGCTGTTTTTTCTTTAACAAAAGCATCTAATAACGCTTCAGTTCCATCTACGTTTACCTTTTGCAACATTTCTGGAGAAACTTGATCTAACACGACAGCACCGAGATGAAAAACTAATACTTTACCTTTCACTGCTTCTTTTAAAGACTCGTGATCAGTTAAATCTCCGATAACCAGTTCCACATTTAATTTCTTCAAATCATCGATATTACTGTTTTCTCGAACTAGAACAAAAATATCTTTCTTGTCAATTCCCCATTTTTCTTTATTTTCAACTAGTTCTTTTACAAGATTTCCCCCAACAAATCCAGTGCCACCTGTAATTAGAATTGCCATTTACAATTTTCACCATTATTTCATGTTTGTGTACGTCTTGGAGTAAGAGTTTTTAAAAATTTCCAGAAATAAACCAATCTAGAGAAGTTAAAAGAATGAGAAAAATCAAAAAATCTCGTCAGTTAAATACTTATATAAAAGAACACGAAATATAGTTAGGATAATAATTAGTTGTTACATTTGTTGGTATGGAGGAAAAAGTTGTGTCTCAAAATGAAATTACCCCTGCGAGATTTGGTCTACCAATACTAGATGCTGCTCTTGGAGGAGGAGTGCCTAGAGGATCAGTTATTTTGCTTGAAGATGAAATCGGTGTAGAAGCTGATCTTGTGGCTTTACACTTTCTAACAGAAGGATTGCGTGGGGGAGAAACTGGCTATGTTCTGAGCACGGAGCATCCCTACAAATATTATGTCAATAATTTACGTACCCTTGGTGTAAATGCTAAAATTCTTCTTGAAACAGAAAGAATGGTCTTTATTGATGCATTTACCAATCCTTACGGTTATTCAGATATTCGATCTGAGTTCAAGAATGTGGTAAATAACCTTACTCAACCTCGAGTAATAAGTGAATCAATTAGAAGAGCATTATTGCATACCCAAACTCAGAATATCCCCTGTAGAGGTCTTATAGATAGTGCTTCTGCAATTTTATTAGCAAGTGAGAATGTGAGAACTGCTTTGTCTTTCGTACAGAATCGAATTGCTTCAAACAAGGAAGATGGAACTGTAACAATTATGACCTTGCATCGTGATATTCACTCTGAACATGATTTACGAGCACTTGAGCATTTAGTGGATGGAGTAATTAGCATTACACTTGGTGATGATACTTATAGTACAGTTAAAATCGTAAAAATGAGAGGTTCTTACTCCTATAGTAAGAAACCAATGGCAATGACTGTATCAGCTGGACAATTATCGATCATGGAAATGCAATAAGAGAAAATTGTTTGGGAATTTATTCCCACTTTTATATTTTTTTAAAAATAGCAGTATTACTTTTTTGAGACTAATTTGACTTTGTACTTGCTAATCAAGTAAAAGTTGCCACACATAGCCTATTTTTGTTAGTTGACCAATTATCCATCCATGTTCTTGAAGTTTTTTTAGTGCTCGATAAACACTATCTGCAGAAGCACAAGTGACACATTCATGTTCATACTCAGGCGTTAAAGCAAGTTCAACAACACGTTTTGTGGGCATATGATTTTCTCTTGTTAAAATTGTGTAGACACAGATGAGACGTTTATCCTCAACTGTCTCATAGAGTTTTGCCAAATTATCTTGCAATATATTTGGTTCTGTGGTATAAGACCCGTTTGGATTTACCAATGTTGACATCTCGAATTTAAATTATTCAGTAATTAATAATTGCCATCGATAGCCACCTTTTCCCAATGAGGATTTGACATAACCATGCTTTTCCAATTTTTTAATAGCTCGTAGAAATGCATCACCTGAAACACAACCAGTGCAGATTGCTTCGAATTCCTGAGTAACTGCATAATCTAGAATTCTCTTAGATGAAATATTATTCTCTTTCTTTAGGATTTGATAAATGCAGTTTGCGTCTTCACCGAGTTCGATGTTCTCTGTCATTTTTTCTTGGAACCAGCCTTTAAGTTGAAAATCTTTTAATCGTTTAAACCAAGTTTTGATTCTTACATTTAAATCCATCTGTAAGCATCAAAATATCACTGGTAAAAACAAGTATACCCGTTTTCCTTTAATAATTTAATCTAAAGAAGAATTCATATACTCTGGAAAAAGATTGAGTTTGTGATTCGGATTTGGTTTTGGAAACTTTTGGAATATTATATGCTGTAGGAAACATGATTCTCTCTGGTATAGCAGCTGTAATTTATAAATCACAATCCGACAAAATAAAACCTATTGCAATGGTTTTGATTCAAACAATAACTTCTGCAATTTCCTTTCTGATTCTAACTGCAATTATGGGTGATTTCATGGATATGTTTAGGATTCCTTGGCAGGCTTTTCTTCCATTGTTATTCGCAGCCATTATGGGAATAATAATAGGGAATTTCATGTATCTAACAAGTATGCAATTCGTAGGGTTAACAATTGCATATCCAATAGCTATGACTTATCCTCTCTTGACATATTTTTATGAAATAATTATTTTTGAATTTGTGTTTGATTGGTTGAAATTTCTAGGTATAATCCTAATTATTGTCGGTGTTGTAACGATATCATTCTCACAAAAAAATGGTGCCACTCCTGAAAATGAGGTATTACCAGATTCCAAATCAATTTCTGAAATAGAAAATTCAAACGAATCTATTCTATTAAATTCAAAACCTGAACAATCAGAACCTAAAATTTTGGAAGAAACAGAGAAGTCAGAAACAGTAAGAAGAAAGTTCTCACAATTATTTCAAAACAAAAAAATCTTAGGTGTCGTTCTTGCTTTGTTGGCTACAGTAACTTGGGCAACAGGCACCACTCTAATTAAAGTTGGATTAGATAGAACGGAAATTGACATCATTCCAATCAGTGGAGCTCGAATGACTTTGTTGCTACCAATAACATTTACATTGTTTCTAGCTACTAAGAAAAAAGCTAATCATTACAAATTTTCTTGGAAAGCAGTTTCATTTATTATTTTAGGCGCCCTCTTAGGTTTATTTGCATCCAATATTTTCTATTTGAAATCAATAGAATTGATACAAGGAACTTCTACTCCCGCTGCAATAGCTGCTTCTGGACCTCTGATTACTATGCCTTTGTCTATACTACTCCTGAAAGAAAAAGTCGATTGGAAGATCTTACTTGGTACAATAC
>JAHLVZ010000093.1 GCA_019058165.1 Candidatus Heimdallarchaeota archaeon | reverse complement strand
CATCTTGGGAACTTATTCAATTCTGTATCGTGTAAACAATTATCAAATTTAATATATTACCACTTTCCGGTAATAGGGCATTTATGTTATCATTAGTGAAGAAGTAAATGACGTATATAACTCCAACAAGCATCATTGTGATTATTGCCCCAGCAATTAATGAAATAGTGCTTCTTGTTGCAGTTGTACCTTCTAATTTAGATTCAAGGTCTTCATGAAAAGTTCTGAATGGGGAAACGTCAGTTGTTGAATCCTCATCGATGAGGTGTTTGTACTTTTTGCGGAAATCAGCTAATAATCCCTGAAGAGTTTTGTTTACAAGTGGTTCGTAATCATTAGAGTGACAGATAGAAGCAATGATGAATCTATCATCTGCTTGATAAGCGAGTTTTCTATCGATTCCTTCTATTGCACTTATGTCAACTAAACCTGCTTCACTGGAAAAGCTTCTAAAGGCAAGCAGTAATCCTGAGACTAATTGTTCATCAATTGTTTTTTCTTTGAATTCTGTGCACCAATCGTAGATACAAATACCACTGTTACTATCTATAATCCAAATGTTTTCTATCGCCAATTTTAAATCAACTACTAGAATTTGTTTCTATAGAAATAGGTTCACTTACCTTATTTTACTTTTATGGGGAAAAGTATATGGAATATTTTTTACTTATCTTAATAATTGGGGAAAAAAATTCCAACATAATTTTTTGGCAACTTACCGCTAACGTAAAGTTATTAATGAAAATTCAATAGGTAGTAATAGTATAATAATTAGTAATTGCTAGAGGGTTAATCATTGAATCTAATAGAATGTGCAAGAGTGAAAATAGCAGACGCATTGGAGTCTCCGATATTACCAGAGAGTGTAAAGAACGATCTTGAAGGGTCAGGCAATGTTTTCCTAACGATTTATTCCAAAAAGAGCAAAACACTAAGATTCTTTCCTACTAAAGATGATGACATCTGGTGGTTAAAAATTGCGATTAGTAGTTTTAGTCCTGAAACAAGTGGTAATATTCTAGCTAAATTAAATAAATTAATTACAGAATTTGTCTATTCAACTGGTGTTTGTATTTCAAAATCTGATTGTTTCTGGGATGGTATTATTCTTGATTCTTCTTTCAAAACTAATAAGGATCAAATAATCAATACTATAAAGGAAATACCAAACGTCAAAGATGTAACAATGAAGGCTATTGAATAAGAAAAAATAATAAATGAAAGGTCGATTAATCGACCATTCTCTGAATTGTTACTTCAGAAATCTAATTCTTTCACACGATTCACTGTGAATCGATTCATAACAATCCAATATTCTACTTCTGCAGTTTTACCTGCACGAACGATTTCTTCAAGTTTCTTGAGATGCTCTTCATTTTCTGGTTTTGGAATAGAAAGTGTCTCAAAAGTTTCTTTATCCATAACAGACATTTCTTCTCCTTCTATTGTTATTACTTGAGCATTTCTTTTATCAATAATCGGCACTTGAACCTTATACGTAGATGGCATAACAACAGACCTTTTTTTCTTATCAAAAAGCCCTATTACTTCCATTCTAATTTTCGCGTGACCATGTTTCCCTGTTTTTGAATGACTTAGATCTAAAACCATACATGGTTCTTCATCTGATAAAATATAACTTCCTCTTTTAATGGAATTTGCATCTGTTGGTCGGCTAGACATAATGTTCACACTTTTATTTTTATATTTGAATTGCGATATCCAACATTAAAGTCTTTTTGTTGTTGAGGTTTTTTTTCCTTCGAAATATACTCGAAGCAAACTTTTATAGCAATTTTTCGCATTTTATTAGTATAGATTAATACATTATATGATGCAATTATTTAAAAAAGTAAGCAGTGAATCTAAAGAAGTGAATTGTATTGATAAAAAAAGACAAATTACCATTAATCATTGGTTTAACTCTTCTTGTTTTTTTGATTAGTGGATTTTGTCAATATTCAAATGATATTAAACCAATAGATACTTTCTCAAACAGCTTGATTTTTGAGGATAATGGCTCCCAAACAATTTTATTCCCAAATAATGGGAGTAATCAAAGCGATGCTGAAACCGGTGGAGATGCAGGAAATACAACTGCTTTTGCCACTTTTATTTCCCCCGGGGATTATAATGGCACATTAGTTTCAGAAGATAAGGATTATTTTTCGTTTTCAGTGATAAAAGGGAATATTATCAATGTCACTATGATTCCACATAATCTAATAATGAACTTTGATTTAACTTTGTATACACCAGAGTTTGATCCACATCAAAATTTAAGAGACGCTGGATTACAAGAAACAGTAATTCGATCTTCTAGATCAACAGATAATTTTACAATACTTATTGCACCTGAAAGCATTAGTGATGTTGGGAATTATAGTTTCACTATAACATTGATTAACCAAAATGATTTTGATTCTGGAACAGATGCAGGCAACTCATTTGGTGATTCTCTAAGTATTACCTCAGGAATTTCAAATGGAACTTTAGTATGGGGCAGTGATGATGAAGATTTCTACCAAATCTCATTAGTAAAAGGAGAGATTATTGATATTGATTTGGTTCCTTTGAATACAACGAATGTTGACATTGAATTTTATGATGAGAATCCCACATTACTTGATACTTCAGACAATATAGTCGGTATTAATGAGTCAATTTACCACTCAATAAGTGTGCCTGGAGATTATCGTCTAAGAGTTATTCTCATAGACAATATTGGTTCAGATATTATAATTCCATATAACATAACCATTATTGTTACAACACAAAACGATGCTAATGCAGGAACTGATGCTGGTAATTCCCCTGATGATGCACATTTTATAATTCCACTAAGAGATTCCACCTTTAACGGACATCTAGTTATTGAAGGTGATAGATCTGATTTCTTTGAGTTTTCAATTGATCAACAATCCATAATTACAGCAATCTTAGAAGTACCTCAAACAGCAAATTTTGACCTTATTATATATAATTCAGAAATTATTGAGATTTATTCTTCCAAGAATGCAGAAGCAGGTACTGATGAATATATATATGCTAAAGAATTGACTAATGGCACATATTTTATCAAAGTTGAATTCATTTATGATGGGGAAGCAGAAGGAAGTTATGCTTATGTCCTAAATGTACAAGTTATTGAAGATGTACCACCAGTTAATGGTACACTTGATTGGCAAGATATTCTATTAAAAGTTATTTCATATGTAATTGTTCCACTTCTACTTATTGTTATCATTATCTTTTTCGTTTACGAGTATACTGATGTTAGGATACCAGGGATTTCTAAAGGACTAGATAAAATCTTTAGGAAAGAAAACAAGGTTGATGATGTTAGATCTCTCAAATATACTGTACGTGTCAGGGATGAACAAATCAGTTCACTGCGAGAAGAGATGATAGAGAAGGATTCAAAACGAGCTAAAGATCTTGAATCGCTTCATCGTTTAGAAGAGGATCAAAAAACCAAAGAAAAAGTTCTTTCCAAGCTTCGCGAAGAAAGCACAGATTTTAAAACTCAATTAGATGATTTACAAGCTGTAAATGATGATCTTGCTAACATAATTGATAGTACTATCCGTAGACAATTATCAAAATCAAGTAAACCTGCAAAAAAAGCCAAAGTCTCTGCTGTGACAGCTTTGATCTGGCTTTCTGAAGAACGTTTGGTGAAATATATTAATTCTGTTCCTTTACTAAATGAACGATATATTCTTGATAAATCGAAAAACTTCATCCTTACTAAAGAATTTGCAAGAGAGACTGTTAGACAAGCCTATTGGAAGAGGGTTGGAGCTATGCACTTGAAGAAAATCAAACAAGTGAAAGTAACGAGTTTAGCTGAGGACACCAACATTGAAATCGACACCTTGAAAGAGATACTTCGAGAACTAGTGGAGAGAAAAGAAATTCCAGCACCAATCCATATGGATAAGACATCACTTCTGTTATCTGTTTCAGATGAACTAATCGCAGAACTAAGTGATATCGCTCAAACTATGCCTATCATTCATCTAAAGGAAATGTCCAAATCATATGATACTACTGTTGATAGTGCCAAAGTGATTTTTGAGAAAATTGCAGAAGAAGGTTATACTAAGGGTGAATTTATTGATGAGAGTACTTTCATAGTTTATGCGTTATTTGCGAATAAAATCATTCATGATGGTAGTGTGAGAATATCAACTATTGCTCAAGAAAATAATTTAGATGGTCTAGAAGAAGAAATTAAAATCATAATAGAAAAACTGATTCAAGCAGGCAATTTTGAAGGACACTTCCTAACAGATGATATGTTCTTATGCTTTACTAATCTGACAGATCAACTTAAACAATTGATGGCATCAAATATTGAGGATCTCTCTAAGGGAGACACCAGAAGAGTTGTTTTTGATACTGGCAGCGTTGTTGAATCAGTGTTAAAAGAACGACTTATTCTTGACATCCATGAAACTGATGATATAGACGTATTACCAAAATATCAAGATGTCATTGGATCTAAAGAATTAGGTAGAATACTTAGAGCTGCAGAAGATGTAAAAATCACATTGCCTTCAAATATTGAATTGAAAAGCTTGAATAGATATTGGGCTCAGAAAATCAAACACACAAAACCTGGTGAGCTTCCATATATTCCAACTCATGATGAATCCAAAGAATTTCTCTTTGAAGCTAATAAAGCTTTAAATCGATTGCTTTCACAAACAATACCTCCCAAATGGAAGAAACTAATAGCAACTAAATTACTAGGAGAAAAATAAATAGGAAAATCCTTAGGATAATGCTCCTAAGGTTTATTCATCTTTTTTATCAAGGAACAATGTATGCTAGTTCTTTTCGATTTTGCATTCGCATTAACATTCTTTCAATGAAAGATATAGATGGTTTGTAAATCAATTTAATTGAATCTTCGTAAAGATATAGGAATTCTAGTCGTTTTATGTTGACTTCCTTCTCCTCATCTAAGGATTCAACTTTAATGATTTCCTCTGCTACTTCTGTTACTTTTCCTTTTAGTAAAGTATCAAGATCGTCTTTAGTTTGTAGTGAAACTGGTTTTCCTTTTAGAGACTCGAGAAGTGGTCTTTGTTGTTTCTCTTTTCCTTTCTTAATGTAGACATCAAATGGTTTGAAGGAAATGACAAATTTCTCTCCACTAATTATTTTGGTTTGATTTTCTACAGTTATTGTTAGTTTACTTTTAGCGAAGCTGTTTTCATCTAAATCTATTTTATCTAAATGAGCTAATCTTGTAACGCCTTTTTGTAGCAAAAGAATATCCTTTCCAACAATTCCCTCAAAATAAGCTAAAGGCATTCCAGGAACTCTCAATTCCTTTTCTTCTTCTTTTCCATTTTCAGTGAATTTTGCTTTAAATGAAAACTTTTCCTCAGTATTAATTTCAGTAACAATACCAATTTTTCCATTTTTGAAAACTTGTTTCTGATCAATTGCCATTTCGAAAACTTTGTAATCACTAGTTGGTATCTCTTTCTGTCCATCACTGGTTTTCAGTTTTAACAAAAGTGGAGATGTTATTTGTTTAGATACTCCGATTTTTGTTACTGTTCCTTGAATGATATCCTTCTTATCAATCCTAGATATAGCAATTATTTCTTTGTTTAAGAGATAATTATGCTGATAGGAAAGATGCGACAAGGCATCATATTTTTTGATGCCCTTTGATGTGTGAGTTGTGTCAAATGTTTCACTGATCAATTCGGATGCTTTATGACGAGCTTCATGTAAGTCCTTTAGAAATGGACGTCTTAGAATTGGTATTAACAGGAAAAAGGGTAATAAAGCTGCTTTGAAGGGGCGTAGTTTTTCTTGATCAGTTAAAGCAACAACTCTATAGGCTGATTTTGGGTGACTGGCAACTAAATTAATGAAATTCTCTGCAATGTTTGGTTTGACATAATTTCTATACATGTTTCGTCCAGCATCACCAAGGAATCTCAATTTTTCAGATTTTGTCTGTTCTTTATCAGTTAAAAGATAGACACTAAGACCCATTTCACTAGCAATTCCTTGATAGAACCCATCTAATTTCACTAATGATTTTGCTAAAGCCCTTCCATAACCCGCATCCATTGTTATTTTGTCAGCTCTTCCTTCTAAGAATCTCACGAAGATATAAGAGAATCCTAGCAAAGCAATATTGTAAAGATAATACCACAAGAATTCAAATCCTACATTTGGATCAAAGATATAATCTAATGTTGTTGCTGGGAGAGCAAGAGCTTTAGTGATTGCAAAAGTAACAATTGAAATACCTAGTAACCATAATGTGTGTACTTTTTGTGAGTGCGCAAGCTCATGACCTGCAATTCCTCTGATATCATCATCTGTAAAATCATCAAGTTCTCGAGACATAAACGCTATTCGTTTATCAAAGAAAGCTCCAAATGCAAAAGCATTCAGAATAGGAGCTTTAACCTTACCCACTCTTATTTTACTTTTTATTCCTAATTTATGCCTAACCTCTTCGACCAAACCTAAAACTCTTTCATCTTTTACTTTCTTGACACCAAACAAAAGATGAAGCAAAGGTCCAGAGATCAGATACAGAACGAAATTCGTTACAATCATGATTTCATATGTTCCAAAGGAACCAAAGAGCAATCTATCCGCTACTTCTTTGCTAATTCCACCATAATAGAAGGTTGGAATTCCACTTTCACCACTAAATTGATACAAAACAACATATGAAAGTGCAAAAAGCAAGAGGTAGATTATTTGTGGAGAAGTTAATCGTGAAACCAAGAAGAATCTTCTACCAAAGAAAATGATACACAATATAAAGAAAACATAAATGAAAATATTCCAAGAAATACCAAACCATTGTTGTCCGGTCAATCCCCATCTGGAATATGTTTCTATGTCATACCCTCTGTATGCTACCCACATTTCCATTACTCGTTGCACTGTTCTTCCAATGAGAACAACGATATATGAGATAAGTGAAGCAAGCATTAATTCTCGCCATACTGGGCTTTCACGTATAGTCCACAATGAAAAAATCATCAACCAACATAAAGCAACAAGAATTGCTAATAACGGATCTCGAGTAACCCCTTGTATAACTCCACCAAAAACGCCTGCTAAAAACATCATAACTAAATCAGGTTCATTTTTCTGTGTAATTATAGTGTATAATTCAGTAAGAATGAATACCCCACAAATTATTGCTAATAGATATCCTAAAGTTGCTCCAAGATTATCTCCTGAAAACCATATTCCTAAAAGTTCTCCAAATGTTGCCATTTTTTCGCACCATACGTGTTAAAATGTTAAAGTAACAAAATTACTTTGAAAGTTGTTAAGAAGGATACTCATAAACATTTCTGCTAGTAAATTATTATATTGAAATTAACTAAACAAGATAAAAGAAGAGGATTGATTAACAATTGTTAATCAGAAAATTGGGATTATTTCGTTCTTCTTAAGTCAATAGTTATTGCATGTGCAGAACATGAAATACATGGATCATAAGATCTAACTAGCATATTAAAGAATAATTCAATCTCATCATCTTTCATGTCTGTGAGTTTAGGAGTGAATTTTACTATATCGTCTTCGATTTTGTTTGTATTATGTGCTGTAGGAGTAATTACATCAGCTCTCTGTATAATGCCTTCCTTATTCACATCATATGAATGGTTTAGCAAACCTCTTGGTGCTTCAGTAGCGATAGTTCCTGTTCCAGCCTTTATTCTGAAGTCTTTGTTGTCATCTTTAGGGGGGTTTAAAATGTACTTGTCTAGAATTTCAATTCCTTCATCCGCACAATGCATTAATTCAACAACTCGTGCCAGATTGTTATGGAATGGATTATAGTCCGGTAATTTCATTCCAAACTGCTTTATGAGTGCTTTTGCATCATCTGTTAAGAATTTATTATTGATATTTACTCGAGCAAGTGGTGACACATAATAGATTTCACCATCATTGATAGTTGAAAACTTTGCAGTTGAATATGGTCTTACTTCTTCTTTTATGAAATCTGTCTTATAATCCTCAGGAGGAATTATTTTACCACTGAGTAAGGACTTGATATCACCACGAATGAAAGGATATGTTTTACCATCAAAGACTGCAAGTTGTTCAGTTTTGTTCTTAAATTGGGGAATATCTACTGATGCATAAAGATCAGCTAACGTTTGAGTGCCTTTCTTAAATTCAACGAGTTTCTCTTTCATTTCTTTGAGTTGCCTTGTTGTGGGGTATTTACCAAAACCACCTGGTCGAATGTTTACTGGATGAATTTCACGTCCACCAATTAATGTTTGCAAATCGTTAGCGATCCGCTTCATTCGAAGAATCAATTTGACTTCGTTTGGATATTTAGGAACCATTTGTATAGCTCCATCAAAACCCAAGAAGTCTGGTAAAGCAAGCATACCAACGTGTAAAATGTGTGATTGGAGATTTTCACCATGGTCTAGTAACACTCTAAAATCATAAACTTGATCACTAGGAACTATACTCACAGAACGTTCCAAAGCTTCCACTGCAGATAGCTGATGGGAAGTACTGCAAATTGCACAAATTCTAGACATGATGTTAATAGCCTCATCATATTTTCTACCAACAGCAATTCCTTCAAAGAATCGTGTTCCTTCTACAATTTGCATTTCAACGTTTTTGGATTCATTACCATCAATTTCAACTAAAAGATTACCATGTCCTTCTACTCTGCAAATATGCTCTATTTGGAATTTCTTAACAGTCATCTTTTATCACGCCTATTTCTCTTCTTCCTCTTCATACTTGAGGTTTTTATCTTGTTCATGCCAAGCTTTTAGCAGAAAATCCTTTACTTGTGGATCTTCTCCATTATATTTCAGTAAAAATCTAGACACATCTTGAACAGATGCACCCTTCTTAATCATTAAATCAACTTGTTGCTGATATGCTGCTTCCAATGTAGAACCACGACACCCATCGCAAGGTAAACCATAACTTGGACATAGTGCTCCACACCCAGCTTGGATGACTGGACCCATACAAATTATGTTGTTTTCTAAGAAAATGCAACGGTTTTCCAAAGCTTTACATTGGTGACATACAGGTAAGTTCGGAAGTTTTGGTTTCCCTCCAATGAGAACATATTTTACGAAATCAAGGAATTCATATTTATTAACTGGACATTCTAAAATATAATGATCCACATCAACAACTTTGTTTATCGGTTTAACTTGAAACACTGGAAAATTTTTAGCTCCTTCTTCACCATAAGCAGCTTCTCTTATTTTCTTGTCATCCCTATAATTTCTCATCGCTTGTACTCCACCAAAACAAGCACATGAACCAATTGCAACAAGAACAGCAGCTTTTTTTCTGAGTTCCTTTAATTCCTCTTCTTGTTTGTCATTCACGATGCTGCCTTCAACAAATAAGATGTCATAAGGACCTTCTTTATTACCGGTCATTGCCATTCGAAAATCGATAATATCAACTAGATTCAATAAATCCAAGAGCTCATCTTCTAAATCAAGAATACTTAGTTGACAACCAGCACAACCTGTAAAACCAACAATGCCAATTTGTGGTTTAGCCATTACATTAAAGCCTCCGGCAGTGTTCTAATTTGTCTTAGTGTAAAGACTGGACCATCGAGACAGACAAATTTATCACCAATTCCACAGTGACAGCATTTGCCTACACCACATTTCATTTTTCGCTCGAGAGAAAGAAAAATATGATCACTATCTAATCCTAATTTCTCAAGTTCTATGTTTACAAACTTGTACATAATGGGAGGACCACAAATCATAGCAACAGTATTCTTAGGATCTAATTTATCAGCTATGGCTGGAAAAAGCGAAGTTACTACTCCAATATTCCCGCCCCAGCACATTTCATCATCACGATCCACAGTACTAAGGAATACGATATCTTCGCGTTTTTCATATTCTTCATTTTCTTCTGGGAAGAGAACATCAGCAGGACACCTATCACCATAAAGAATGTAGATTTTACCATAATCGTCACGATTGTGTAATGCAAATCTGAAAGCTGATCTTAGTGGAAGATAACCCAATCCACCAGTGACGAATAGCAAATCTTTGCCTTTATATTCTTCAACGGGAAAGTGATTACCAAAAGGACCTCTTATTCCAACAATATCGCCTTTTTTCAGCTTATGCATTGCATTTGTAACATTTCCAACATTTCTTATTCCAAGCTCAAATGAACCACGTTTTGTTGGAGGAGAAGTGATACTAATAGGAACTTCACCAATTCCATAAACAGATAATTCGACAAATTGACCGGGATCATTTCGAAAGAGAGGATTCAAGTGCTCTTCTACAAATTTTAACTCAAAAAGTTTGGTTGTATCTGTTAGTTCTCTAATTTTTATGATCTTTGCTTCATGTGGTGCAAGATATCCTTTATCATGTGCCATTATCGCTCTCATTTAGGATTCACCCCTCACATCTTCTACTACTTCTCTTACATCAATATCTGCGGGACAGTACGTAATACACCTACCACAACCAACACATCCTTCCACATTATATCTTCTTGGAATGTCAATGAATTTGTGTAAATAGCGATACCTGAAACGTCTTTCTTTTTCATGCCTAAAATCATGACCCCCAGCAACTTTAGCAAATTCAGGATAGTAACATGAATCCCATTCTCGGATTCTTATTCCGTGCTCTAAATCTATATCAATTTTATCTTTAACATTATAACAATAACAAGTTGGGCAAACAAAAGTACAAGAACCACAAAAGAGACAATCTTTTGTATATTTTCTCCAAGCTTTTGATTCAAATTTATCCTCTAATTCACTTGCAAGACCTTCGACAAGGATGTCTTTTTTGAAGTTATTATCTTTCAATTCCAATGTTCTAATATATTTATCAAAATGCTCTTCAACAGCATCTTCAAAGAGTTCTGGATATAATTCGATTATTCTTTTTCCACCATCAGTATTAGGAACAACTATATATAGATCTTTAGCGATTTCAGTAAACATCAGATCAAATCCACTCTTTGGATCATTAGAATTCATAGATTCACAAAAGCAATTTTCATAACAAGGTTTCAAACAATTGATTCCTATAATTAGTGTTCTATTTCGTATAGTTAAGTAGTAATCATCACGGAAATTTACTTTGAAAATTTCATCTAATATATTATTACCA
>JAHLVZ010000092.1 GCA_019058165.1 Candidatus Heimdallarchaeota archaeon | reverse complement strand
CTAACAAGGCCTGTTAACTCTTGAATTGCCCCAAAATTTTCTTCTAATTGCTTATCATTAATAGAATTAAGTTCGATTTCTTGCTTGTTAATTTCCGCAGCAGCTTGTCCGAAAATTGATTCCGACCCTTCCCATAAGCTTGTTCGAAGAGATTCAGCAGTGGAATTCACACTATTTGTTAAATCGTTAATGATTTTTTCAGTGAGATTAATAATGGTTGATCTGGTGTTTCTTTCTTGATCGATAAGTTCAGAAGCATCTCGCGCAACAGTTTTCTCAATATCCTCAAAACCACTTTGAGTCTTTTTGACACTGTTCTCTCGAGTCTTATCGAAAACCTCCTTCAAAGAAGTGATTTCTCTGGAAGTTCGTGAACCACGACGATTAAGAATATCCTCAAGCGATTTTCCAACATCTCTTCTACTCTTTTTGAAGGAATCTAATTCTTCATTAAAGAATCGTTCAATATTCTTAACTAATTTCTTATAGAGATCATTGTAATCATGTGAGATTTCATCAATTAACTTGAATGAGGGTTCTTTTGTTTCATCAAGCAACTTATCTTGCTCTTTCTTAAATTGAACTAGACGATTATTAATTGTTAAACTATCATTTTTCAAAGTAGTACCTACATCATCAAGCGAATCTTTGATAAGATCAGTGACATTGTTTCCAAAATCCTTGAAACTACCGGAAATATCATTGTAGGATTCTTTGATGATTCTTATTAGCTCATCTTCTGAAACTTGGCCTTTATTCTCGATTCTTCCTATAATTTCATTTATTTCTCTTGAGAGAACACTCATGTTTTCATTTACCCTTGTGTTAACATGCTGAGTGAGAACATTTACGCTTTCTCCTCTCCATCTCTCAAGTTTTCGAGTTAAATTATCGACTTCTTTTCTAGTGTTCCTGAGTTCTTTTGTATGTTGATTTGAGAATTCTTTAAAGACAGATTGCAATTTCTTTTGGCTTGCATTAAGTCTGCTTTTCAGTAAATCATGATTACTATCAATTTCTTTGTCAAATCTGTCAATAACTCGATTTGCTTCTTTTTCGAGTGAATCTTCTTTCTTCTTTGTTTCATTATCAAAGTTTTGACTAATGCGTAGGAGTTCCTCAGTTAGTGATTTCTCAAATTTACCAAGAAATTCTGTTTCTTCTTTTTCGATTTGTTCATTAAGATTTTCAAGATCTTTCATTAGAGTTTGGATTGGTGTTACCAAAGCAACATTGATGTAGCTTACTATATTCTGAATTCCTGTCCCATGATTTTCCACATTGTTAAGAAAATCTGATTCAAGTTTAGCAACCATATCTCCTAAATCCATTTGATATTGAGCTACAGATCTGTTAAGAATGAGAATGAATTGTTCCATCATTTCATTAAGAACTTCTCGAGTCTTGTTGGAAGTATCATGTAATAGCTTGCTTTTCACCTCAAGATTTGCTTGAGAGGTTTCCTTGAACTTCGTTTCAATGGGTACAATTTCCTCTTTTGCTGCTGCAAAACCAGCATCTGTTAGTTCAATGAGGTTAGTGATCTTAGAATTGAACTCTTTGGCTAAAAGCTCAAGTGCTTCACTAAATATTGATGTGTGACTTTCCATATTAGCGGCTATTTCTTGAAATTGCTCATTTAGAACATTGTTCTGTGTCACATAAGACCGCTCGATAACGTTTGTGGTTAAAGGTCGCAGTTTCTCCAAACAAGAAATCATTGGTCTTTTCTGTTCAATAAGAACACGCAATATTTCAGCTTGGAAGTATCGAGAAGTTTCTTGAACTGCAACTGTAAGTGAACTTATTGCTTGCTCGATTTGTTCATTAATTGGTCTGGTCACTTTCTCTAAATCTGCAATACCAGAATCTAACACAGTGAAGATAATATCTTCAAAAGCATCTTGTGAATCCTTGAAAGCATCCAAAACCTCATCAAAAGCTCCAAGAGCTTTGGTTTCAAAATCAATGACACTACTTACTCGAGCATCAACAGTTTCTTCTAATTTATCAAAAACATTCACTTGAGCCTTTCCTAAGACATCAGAGAAGCTTTTTCCTAACGGTTTCAGAGTTCGACTGATGTTGGCACAAGTTTCATCTGTACGAATAGAGGATTCTGTAAGGAATTCATTAGAAGTTTGAGCAATTTTACCTAAATCCTTCAAATCCATTTCCACAGAAGCGAGAATACCACTGAAGGAAGCATCCATAGCCATTTCCATGTCTTTGATGTCTTCCTCTGACCTATCTGTACGTTTTTGTCGTTCATCCATACTAGCTTCACGTACATTCCTGATTGCATTCTCAGTAAAATCATACACAATCTGAGTGGTGGAAACCCATTCACTCTTACGTGCTTCTAGTGATGAAATTAACCTATCAATAATTTGTATGAATCGGGTAATGGGAAAAACTGCAGCATAACGACGATTGCCTTCATCGTCAGCCTTCAAAGGAATAACAAAACCCCTTTGAGCCATAGCTTCAAGCACTGCAGGAACCCTACCTTTCGAAATACTACTTCGCTGAGCAATTTCAAGAGCAGTACCAACTCCATATTTCGTTAGAGCGGTAAAAACTCTCTTCTCATTTGCAGATAAGCGAGGCAATAATTCAAGATTCTTCGCTTCCTTAATTGCCATTTTAGCACCCTCTATTATAGTGGATTTTATTCAATTTTTCAGTAAAATTGCTAATTTATACATATCTGATAAATCGGATATACTTTTTATCTATTTGGGTGACACAGAAGATAGGCATTTTTTTATGCTGGACATACCAAAAATCATTAAAAGAAAAGATGGTTTCTTTCAAATAGAGATACAAAAACGGGCCGGTAGAACAGTCTGGTAGATCGTCTGATTCGCATTCAGGAGGCCGCGGATTCAAATTCCGCCCGGTCCACCATTATTTAATCTTAATAGATCCATCGTGAGTGAAATACTTGTCAAAAGTAACAACAAAAGTTGAAGGAGCAAAAACTTCAGACCTTGAAGCTGTCTATGATTTACTAAAACTTGTTGATCTTCCGATTGAAGGTGTGGAAGAAACTATAGAGCATTTCCTTCTTTTGAAACGCAAAACTGATACCAAAGAAGAAATTATTGGTTGTGTAGGTTTAGAAAAGTATGAGCAATATGCTTTACTTAGATCCGCAGCAATACATCCAGATCATCAAAGTAAAAAATACGGTAAACAATTGACTCTAGCAATAGTTGCATATGCGAAATTAGTTGGAGTTGAACAACTATATTTACTAACAGATACAGCTGAACAGTTTTTCAAAAAAATGGGCTTTTTCAAAATAGAACGCTCACAAGTACCAGCTAGTATAAAAACTTCAATTGAATTCGTATCACTTTGTGATGAAAGGGCTACTGTTATGACATTACAAATATGATAATTATTTTGTTGGAATCTCTTTCAATTGTCTTGGATGAAATGAACGAGCCCCAAGTTTACTAATTGTTGCGCTAGCAGTTCTAACTCCTAGTTTTGATGCTTTCTGAATATCACAATTTTTAAAGAATTCATGTAGAAAACCAGCAGAGAAGGAATCACCTGCACCAGTTGTATCCATAGGATTTGTTTTAATTGCGGGTTCGAAATATTGTTCACCATTTGCTTTCTTAATTATGACACCTTTTTCACCCAGAGTTAAAACAGAATTCTCAGAAAACTCCAACATTACATCCAGTATATCTTCCGGGTTTTCTTTTTGCGTAAATACTTGACCTTCACTTAAATTAGAAAATAGAATTAAGGGTGGATGTTTCTTCATCATTTTTTGCAGAATTGGTCGTGTATTCTCGATTATAGCATAAGCTGCCAAGTCAAAGGTTATTTTGTTTGCTTCCTCAAAAATCTTCCATAATGCTTCATCAGAGTTAATAATCAAGTATCCTTCAACGTGAACAACATCTGACATATGAAGTAGTTCTTTATCAATAAGATCCGGTAGTAAAACTTCTGATGCACCACGATACACAATGAAGGTTCGATCTTTATCAGGTGTGATGAGTGAAAGTAATTGTCCAGTTGAGTTTTCCTTATCAACAATACTATGTGTTTTCACGCCTTCATTGGAAAGTATATTCATATATTTCCAACCGTCTGCATCATCTCCATGCTTCCCACAAAAAGCTGTTTGTGAGCCCAATTTTGCCATATTCGACATAACATTTGCACAACTCCCCCCTGAATTCTTAATAATCTCTTTTTTCTGATTTTTCAGTTTTACAAGAATTCCATTAATGGTTTCCAGATTGACTATTCTGTGCCCACCTACTTTTATGTCTAATTCCTCAATGAATTGGTAATCCACAAAAACCGATAAATCCCAAAGCACCTGTCCGAAACCAAGTATTTTATTCAATAGAGTCTACCTCAGATTATTTTATACTTTCACTTATTTCTCTTTTTTTAATAAATAATCAGCAACTTCTCGAGCCCAATCTCCAATGGGTATATCTTGATCATTAGCCATTCGCATCAGATATTCTTTCCATTCAAGTTTTCCAAAAGCGGTTTGCCAGTCTTTGTATTTTTCTTCAAGATTCTTCTTCGCAATAAGATGAGCATCACAATACTGTCCTTTCTCAATAGTTGATTTGCACACAAGACACTGAGCCATTTTCTTAGTCCTCCGAATCCTCAATTACGCTTTCCAAAGCTTCTGCTTTGTTATTCTGATAATTATCTAACACTTCTTTTGGAGTGCCTGAACAATTCAGCCAGTTAGGACAGATAGTATACGGGCGTTTACCTTTCTTACGAATTGTTAACATTGGGAAGCCGCAATGCTTACAGATATTTTTAGTAGGAGAAGCGTAACCCGCTTGAGGAATAGGTGCACTCCAAGAACAGAGTTTCTTGTAATATCCAGTGCATCCAACAAACCGCTTCTTTGTTCTAATAGAACGAGTAATAATCAAATCACCCTGTTTACAGACCGGACATAGACCAAGCATTCGCTGCCTTTGTTTTAGGTTTTGAACTTGCTCCTGTAGTGTTACACCAATAATTTTCTCCTTTTTATAGAAGCTCTCAAGTATTTTCTTTAGTTGTTTTATTGATTCCATTAATACAATTTCTCTTTTTTTATCCCCAGTAGTGATACTTTCCATCTCTTTTTCCAAGTTTCTAGTTAGTTCCACTGAGATAATATCCGGGCTGTTCTTTTCTAAAGTATCAATAACAGCGAATCCGAGATCAGTTGCATTAATACTATCATCTTCAATATAACCTCGAGAATAAAGAATATCAATTATACTCGCTCTGGTAGCTTTCGTTCCGAGTTCTTCCTCCTCCATTTTCTTCAAAAGTGAATTTGGATTATATCGAGCTGGGGGTTGTGTGTAGCTTTGCTTGTGCATTATACTTGAAATATTTACTTTATCTCCTTCAGCAAGATCTGGTAATTCTATTTCGTCTACTTTACCAAAGGGGGCATAATACTCCAACCAACCTTTTTTCAAAACCTTCATTCCTCGAAGGAAGAAAATCTGTTTATTAACATCAATGTCAAGACGAAGACTTTTCTTTACTGTTGGTGGACCAAATATAGCTAGAAAGCGACAAGTAATTAATTTGTAAACATTATTTGCATCCCCACCAAGACTTGCTGGTGCTTTTTTGCCTGTTGGATGAATTGGTGGATGAGCAGGGTCTCTCTTCTTACCTTTTGCTGGTTTGATTTTAGCAATTGCTAATAATTTATTCGCTCTTGTTCTGTACAAATCATTTTTGGTTAGTTCTTTCAGAATTGCTTTAAGATTAATTGATCCAGGGAATTGCTGACTGCTAGTTCTCGGGTAAGAAATTAACGCACTCAAGTATAATGACTCTGCAGCTCGTAAAGTTCTGCTCGGAGAGTAACCAAAATATCGATACGCTTCTGATTGCAAAGATCCTAAATTAAAGGGTAAAGGAGGATTTTGACTAAATTCCCTACTACTAATTTTACTAACTACACCGTCTCTATCTAATACATCGGAAACTATTTTTTCTGCTTCTGCAAAGGTGGGAACAAATTTCTTATTAAACTCTAATGGGATTTCTTCTCCTTCAAGAACGATTTTAGCATCAATTACCCAACGAGGGACTGGTACAAAAGTTTGGATATCTCTTTCCCTATCTGCTACGAATTTCAAAGTAGGGCCTTGGACTCTCCCAGTTGTAACCAATTTGTATCTCCCGGTCGAGTGTTTAATTGAGAGAGTTAATGCTCGAGTAAGATTAATACCATACAACCAATCAATTTCATGTCGGGCAAAACCGGCATTCGCTAAATTAATATCAACAGTGGGTTGGAGATTCTCATAAGAATCAACTATATCCTCTTTTGTAAGAGTAGAAAATTTCATTCGCTTAACATCAGTTAATTTCCTATCACAAGCGAATTTTGCTATAGAAGCACCTATCACCTCACCTTCGAGGTCGAAATCTGTAGCAACAATTACTTCATCAACATCTTTCCCATACTTCTTGAAAGCTGCAATAAATGGTCTGGAGCCATGTTTTGGGTTGGCAATATAAGATGGAACCCATTTATAACTAAAGGCGGGATAATGCCATCCTCTCGCGGAGTCTTCGACTGTAGAGAAAAGATGACCTAAAGCTGGGATAACAATAATAGTATCACCATTTCTTCGGCATTCATAAACTGGAACTTTTGCAAGGTTCCTGGGATTTGGAAGTTTCTTTGGCTTGCCTTGCTGATCAAGTGCAGTAGCAAGACGCTTAGCTGCTGTTGGTTTTTCAGAAATGCAGAGGTAATTAACCAAAATCTTCCATCCAAATATTAAGTAATAATTACTTGTGGTATGTCATTAAAAAATCATTCACTGATGTTTTAAAAACACACAAATATCTATCAAAGAAGTATCCATAGAATCTTAATAAAACCTCTACTCAAACAAATTAAAAAATAAGTATTGATTAGTAAAACAAGAAAAACAAATCCTTTGGTGAAATGAAAGATGGGAAACAATGAAGTAAAAGTTGAAGCAAAACTACTTGAGAATTTTATGAAAGACGTTTTCATAGGACTTGGAGTTCCTGAAAAGGATGCTGAAATATGCGCTGAGATACTAATTGTTTCAGACTTTCGTGGAATAACCTCACATGGTATTCAACGTCTGAAAATGTATTATGATCGAATAAAAGCTGGATATCATAAACCTGTAACTGAAATAACAATTGTAAAGGAAAGTCCTACTACTGCAACGCTTGATGGAGGTAATGGTATGGGGCATGTAGTTTCTCATAAAGCGATGGAGATGGCAATCGAGAAAGCAGCTGAATTTGGTACAGGTGCAGTAGCCGTAGGTAATTCCACACATTATGGAATAGCTGGTTATTACGCATTAATGGCTACAAAGAAAAACATGATTGGTCTTTCAGTCACAAATGCTCGTCCAGCAATTGCACCAACTTTTAGTGTCGAACCCATGATGGGAACCAATCCTCTAACATTTGGAGTTCCTACAGATGAGGAATTCGATTTCATATTGGACGCTGCAACATCCATTTCACAAAGAGGGAAAATTGAGGTTGCTTCAAGAACAAACACTCCAATTCCAGAAGGATGGGTGATTGATAAAAATGGTGAGCTAGCAACTGATCCAATAGAAATCTTAGACTTATTAATGAAAGGAGAAGCAGCATTATTGCCACTAGGTGGGTCTGGGGAAACACTAGGCGGACACAAGGGGTATGGTTATGCAGTTCTCGTAGATATGTTATCCTCTGCATTATCAGGAGGACCATTCCTAAAAGACCTAACTCTAGATAAAGGATACAAAATAGGTCATTTCTTCTTAGCAATTGATGTTTCAAAATTCATCGACGTAGATATTTTCAAGAAAATTACCGGAAACATTTGCCGCACACTAAGAAATGCCAAGAAAGCTCCAGGACAGGATAGAATCTATACTGCTGGGGAACAATCATATTATAGTGCGTTACAGATTGCTGAAGAAGGAGTGCCTTTGAATAAGAGTCTACAAGATGACATAAATATAATGATAAAAGAACTTGGATTAGAACAATACAAATTCCCATTCTAATCCCTATTATCAATCATAGAATAACTGAATACATAAGGTTGTAAAAATGACAGAATGTTATATTTGCGGTCGAGAGACTATAGCTAGATGTTCCGTTTGTCGACAAGATATTTGTAAGGCTCATACAGAAGCGGGGAAGGAGGAAATCCTCGAAACAAGTTCTAATTTGTATTATATTTGTACAAGCTGTAAAAAGAAAAAAAATCTCAAACGCATTCAGACGATTGTATTTGTTATTTGTGGAATAATGGGTATTGCTATAGTTTTAGGACTGGTATTCAGTTATAGATTCCTCTGGAGTTAAACATCAATAACTACATCTTTTGCTTTTTTACCACTCATGTATTCAATAATAATTCTGCCGACTGTCACATTAGTTATTGCCTTCTCAGAAATAGGTTTACTAAGATAAGCTTCAGGATCATCTTCTAATTGATAGACCATTAAATGCAAGGCAGCTTTCTTTTCATCAAAATCATCAAGAAATGAGACAGTTCCTTTAAACATAATCGTTGCATAATTATGATTACATTTACCTTGGATATATCCTTCATCAAGAAGTGCTTGGCCCCAGACAACATTGTTTTCCTTCAAAATATCCATTTTCTTTCCTTCTTTTGCACAGTGAAAATAAATGCAATTTTTCTCAGGATCATACACATGACTCATACTCACCAAGTATGGTTCATTGTCTTGGCACATGGCAATAGTAACATATTTTGATTGTTGAAGAACAGCTATTAGTTCCTTTTCTTCTGTAATTGCTCTTTCTTTGCGTCGAATATCTCTCATATTGATTCTACCTCCATCTATATTGAAAATAAGATATTTATAATTTTAGGACTCCAAAATTCTCTTATTAGCATCTTTAGCAATTTGTTTTATTCTTTCTATATCATGTTTAGATTCCATATAGTGATAATGAAAATACATTTTCTTTCTCAAAGTGAAAACTACTACTGTCATTGCATCAAGTGTATTTGAAACTGCTGCATTAAAAGAATCTACCGAGTATTTATCGGATTCTAAAGCAATCCCCAGTTTATCTAAAGATCTAAGATTTGTTATAGCAAAAGGATTCTGCCTACTTACAATATCGACAAAAAATTGTCCAAATTCTTCCATTGTTGAAAGAGATAAGGATTTATTTAGCATTCTATTAACACCGTAAATCTTTCTATCACGTAAATTCCAAATTAGTTTCCTCTGGTAACGACGTGCATTAGTCCAGAAATCTTTTCTTTTTTGGTATTTTGCTTTAACAATTGTTCCACCTGCATATAGACCAAAAGATTCTCCAATTGGATAATTCAATCGGTTTCTTAGATCAACAGGATTGTTAATTGTTGAAATGTCAGGTAGAAAAGCAGTACAAATTGCACTATGAACAGAAATTTTTCTCTTCTTACATTTCTTTAGAAATTCTTTAGTTTGATCTTCGGAAAGAGTCCAAGAATAAATTTTGATATCATCATGTTTTGAATCCGCTTTTTCTTCTAACACTTTCTTTCCTTTTCCAAACCCAAAAATAAAGAAGTGATAGATTCTTAAAAAGAAAAGCAATAATTTTGATCGAAATGGCTTTTTTGGAATTCTCCTTCTAATTTTTGGAGTAAAAATATCTTCATCTTTTATGGGGGTATCAAGTACAACAATTTTCTCTGTAGGATTATTTAGATATTTTATAATGTCTCGAGTGAGAAATGCCATTGACATTCCATCAGTAATTGTGTGTTGACAGCATAAAACTAAATCAGTATTTTGATCTTTGGTTAATAATGAAACACGAAACAAAGGTACTACTTTACTACCATAATTAAATGGAGTAACTAATTGCTTATGAAATTCTTTTAATGTATCAACCTCATCTAAACGTTCAATGAATGAAATAGGTATTGAACCAACTCTTTCTGAAGTAAACCAAGGCATCCCATTTTTATTTAATTCAATTCTAACTTTCAGAAGAGGATGTCGTTGCTGAGCTTTCGAAAGTACTTTTTCAAGAAGACTAATTGTTATTTTACCTCTTATTCGTAGTATAACGACTAAATTATACGGTTGTCCCATAGAATAATTCAAATATTCCAGGTCATTTATCTCGCGCTTCATTAATACATTAACAAAAAACATTGAATATAACTTCTTTCTACTAAGAGTAAAAGTGAAAATAAAAAGGAAATTTCTGAATTATAATTTATAACTCAGACCTTTCTCAAAAGCTTGCAGGTTAATATCAACAAATTTTGAGGGGAGAATTGTTTTCATACTTTCAACAATTTGTTCTTTGGTAATTGGGAGAATTTCAGTATTTGCAGTTAGGGCACCAATGAGAATCATGTTCATAGTTTGACTTAGACCGAGTTTTTGCGCATCTTCTTGAGCAGTAACCAAAATAATTGTAGAGGTCACACGTTTTAGCTCAGCTTCAATTTCTTTCAAAGTAGGATATTTAATCTCGCCTTTGGAATGACGAACAGATAACGGTTGATACATGGTAGTATTAACAACAATAATTCCATCTTTTCGTAGCTTTGGCATAGAACGAAGTGACTCGAGAGCTTCAAGAGCAATGATAACATCTGCTTCTCCAACAGCACATTGAGGGGATTCGGTTGGGTCATAACCAATAGCGAGATCAGAAACAACAACGCCACCTCTTTGAGCTAAGCCATGGGTCTCCATAGTCATGACAGTCAAACCAGCAAGCTTAGCAGCAGTTGCTAAGACGCGAGTAGTAGAACCAATACCTTGACTACCCATACCAGTAACGTGAACTTTTAATTTCTTTCCAGTCATTTTTCTTCCTCCTAAATACGAGTAAATTCCTCCATTTGCTTAATGGGTTTCACCTTAAGCGGACAAGTCTGGACACAGCAACCACAACCAATACAGAGATCAGTGTTTATTTGTGGTTTTTCACCTTTCTTCTCAATTGCCGGACAAGCGAAATCAGCTAGACAAGCTTGAATATTGCGACAAATATCATGGTCAATTTGGTAAGGATTAGCAAGTGTCCCAGCTCGTAATTCTGCTTTGGAACGCATAAGAGCACAAGGTTCCTCTTGAATAACAACAGCGAACTCGTCTTGAGTAAAAGCTTCCTCCAAAGCTTCAACTAATGCAGCAACATTGTAAGC
>JAHLVZ010000091.1 GCA_019058165.1 Candidatus Heimdallarchaeota archaeon | reverse complement strand
GTCAAATGCTTAGTGCCGCAGGTATGAGAGTTATTGGTATTGATTTACTTGATGAAAGATTAAAAATTGCTAAAGCAAATGGAGCAGATCTGGTATTAAATCCTGAGAAGAGTGATATTGAGAAAGAAGTTGCTAAATTCACAGCAGATGTTGGTGCTGATGCTGTGATAATCTGTGCAGGAACAGCTTCAACTGAACCAGTTCACCAAGGTATGAGGATATCTCGTAAAAAAGGAAGAATAATAATTGTTGGAGCTGTAGGAATGGAATTGGATAGAAGTCTTATGTATCAAAAAGAGTTAGACTTCTTCATTTCAACTTCTTATGGTCCAGGTCGATATGATCTAAAATACGAGAAGGACGGCATTGATTATCCAATAGGTTATGTTAGATGGACAGAAAATCGAAATATGAAGGCTTTTCTAGAGCTAATAGCATCTAAAAAAATTGAAATTAAAGATTTAATCCAACACGAATTTTCAATCGAAGAAGCTCCTGAAGCTTATGCAACAATAAGAGAAAAGACTCCCCTTGGCATTGTTTTCAAATATGAAGCCGATCCAAGTAAATTCAAAACCATTAAACGAAAGACTGTATTAGTTACTGAAAAAGCACCAAAGGATCATTTGAAAACTGCTATAATTGGTGCAGGTTCTTTTGCAAAAGGAAAACATATCCCGAATTTATTGAAAGTACCCAATACAAGTTTAGAAGCAATTATTGACAAGTTTCCTGTAAATGCTAGAAACTCAGCTAAGCAATACAAAGCAAGATTATCAGGAACTGATTACAAAGAAATATTAGATGAAGAACTCGATTTGGTAATTATCACTACACAACATGATACACATGCTGAGATCTCAAAAGCATTTGCTGATAAAGGTGTAAATATTCTTGTGGAAAAACCACTTGCTTTATCTATTGAGGATGCTAAAGAAGTAGCAAAATCAATTAGAAAGAATAAAGTAAGCTTAGTAGTTGGATATAACAGAAGGTTTTCACCACTATCACAAATTGCTAAGAAAGTTTTGGAAAATAGAAAAGCACCCATAATAATGACTTTTAGGGTTAATTCCGCAAGTATGAGTAAAGATCATTGGATAAATGATCCAGTAAAAGGAGGAGGAGCAATCTTGGGAGAAGGTTGTCACTTCTATGATTACTGTAATTGGATTATTGGAAGTGAACCCATTGAATTCTCTGCAAATATGATTTCATCTAAAGGAGATGCAATCATTGATCAGAACAATGTGATTGGTACAATGAAATATAAGGATGGTTCAATTGCTACAATTATTTATACAACAATGGGTAATCAAGAGTTTCCAAAAGAACGTATAGAAATTTTCAATGATGGAATAGTAATTGCTATAGATGATTTCAAGAAGATAGACATTGTAGGGTCTGAAATCAAAGGAAAAACCTTGGATTCCATTGAAAAAGGTCATTTTGAAATGCTAGAAGCATTTGTCAAGTTTCTGCAAGGTAAAAGAGATAATGAAGATTTACCAATGATAGAAGATGGTGTTTTAGCCACTATTTGTGCAGTGAAGATACTTGAAGCTGCAAAAAATAAGATGTAAGGTGAAAAAAATGGAAAAAGTTTGTGTTCTTGGTCTTGGATATATTGGTTTACCAACTGCCCTACTATTTGCAACTCACAACACGAAAGTTGTAGGTGTAGATATAAATTCTGATGTGGTTAATTCTTTGAAGAAAGGGATACCTCATTTCGAGGAAAAAGGTTTACCAGAGCTATTGAAGGAAGCATTAGATAAGAAAACTTTTGAAACCTCTACAGAGGTAGTAGAAGCTGATGTATTCATCATTTGTGTTCAAACACCATTAGATAAAGAATACCACGTTGCAGATTTGGAATTTGTTGTCTTGGGCTGTGAAATGATTATCCCTTATCTGAAAAAAGGCAACATGGTTATAATAGAATCTACAATTTCACCTGGTAGTTCTGAGAATCTCTTCAGAAAAACACTAGAGAAATCAGGATTGAAAGCCGGGAAGGATTTCTATCTTGTTCATACTCCTGAAAGAGCTATTCCAGGCAACACCATTTATGAAATGATAAATAATCACAGAATAATTGGTGGATTGACAAAAGAGGGTACTGAAAAAGCAAGAAAACTTTACGAAAAGTTTGTACCAAAAAATAAGATCCATTGTACTGATGCGAAAACCGCAGAAATTGTAAAACTAATGGAAAATACTTACCGAGATTTGAATATAGCACTTGCTAATGAATTTGCTATTATGAGTGAAGAATTAGGTATAGATGTTTGGGAAACGATAAAATATGCTAACTTCCACCCGAGGGTCGATATCTTAAAACCAGGTCCTGGAGTTGGTGGACATTGTATTGCAATAGATCCTTGGTTTTTAGTTGAAACCACTTTGAATGCCCAATTAATACAAATGGCAAGGAGTATCAATGATAGTATGCCATACTACACTCTTAGATTAACGAAACAAATTCTTGGGAGCGAAATTGAGTTTCCAATGATAACTATTCTTGGAGTAGCTTACAAGGGTAATGTAGATGATACTCGAGAAACCCCAGCGTTGAAATACATTCATCTTGCAGAAAAATATGGCATGCAAATCAAGATACATGATCCATTGTGCAAGGAATTCGATGGTGGAGAGTTATTACCTCTAGAAGAAGCAGTCAAGGATAGCGATTGTATTGTTGTTATTACTGATCATGATGTTTTCAAGGAACTGGATCCTGCTAAAATTGCTAAATTGGTTAAACAAAAGAATGTTCTCGATACTAGAAATGTACTTGATCATGAGAAATGGAGAAAAGAAGGATTCAAAATTAAAATATTAGGAGACAATAAGTAGTCAGAATTGCTGAAATCTTATAATCCAACCTTTTGGGATTTTATTAGGAATAGGTTTCGGATTTCCGGAAAGATCATAGACTAAAGTCACAAGTCCATTATTTTCTTCTTCGTATTTGTTTCGAGTGATTTCCTTATCTAATTTAATTAATTGATAGTTAGCTGAACCTCTTATGAAGAATTTTGGTTCTAAAAATCTTAAATCATCTTTTTCAAGATGGATTATTAGAGCATCAAGTATTCTCTGGGAAGCTTCTCCATCACCATATGGATTTTCAATAGATTTCAATTTCTTTTTAATTTCATCTGATTTATAGACCATTCTAACTGTTTTTGTTATTCGATTTCTATTGGCACCTACAAGATAATTTACACCAAGTTTTACAGTCTCTGGTCGTTCAGTATTTGTCCGAAGTGTAACACATGGTTTACCCAAAGTTATAGCTTCTTCTTGTAAACCTCCAGAATCGGTTAAAATAAGTTCACTTTCTTGCATTAACATAAGAAAATCTAGATAACCCAGGGGTTCTGATAGAATTATGTGTTCTGCTTTCTCCAATTCTTTAATTAATTTGCTTTCTTCTAAGCTCTTTTTAGTTCTTGGATGAACAGAAAATACGATGGAAAATTCACTAAGTTCAATTAAAGCTAGACAGATTTCCTTCAGATTTTCTTGATTTTCAACATTAGATGGTCTATGTGCGGTCATAACAATCAAAGGTTTATTTTTCGGAATTGACAATTTACTAATAATTTGTGATTTCTTTTTCGCAATGATAGAATGTTCTAAAGTAGCATCAACGGCAGTATTACCTGTAAGATGGATTCTTTTGGGATCTATTCCTTCATAATAAAGATTTATGACTGCTTGTTCTGTTGGAGCAAAATGGATTGCAGCCGCTATTCCCGCTAATCTTCGATTGATCTCTTCAGGCATAGTCATATCATAACTTCTTATTCCAGCTTCGATATGACCAAAAGGAACATTCAGCTTAGCACAAACAATACCAGCTGCAACTACTGAATTAGTATCACCAAGAGCAAGAACAATATCAGGATTATATTTTATTATCATCTTTTCGTAATTCTGGATAAGTTTCGCTGTTTGCTCCGCTTGTGTACCACTACCAACTTCTAAATTTTCTTGTACTTTATTTAGATTAAGTTCTTCAAGAAATACTTTACTCATTTGATAATCATAATGTTGGCCACTATGAATTAAAGTTAGTTTCAATTTACTTTGTTCAATTTTTCGTATTACTGGAGCCATTTTCGTAATTTCTGGTCTAGTTCCAATGAATATAAGTAAATGAAACAAGTAGTTAACCTCAACACAAATATCTGTTTTTCTTTTTTAAAGATACTTCTTAATTCTTATTCTAATGGTTACGTATGTAGAGAGGAGTGATTCCAGAGCTTCTTATACTTTTTCAGAATTATAAGGAGGAACAACTAATGGAAATATTTTTTCCCCTTCATTTTCTCCTTTCAATTGAAAATATTTTTCAATTAGTGTGAAAATCTCATTTTGAATTTCTTCTGTAGATTTTTTATTTTTCTGCATTACGGTACCTCAAAAAAAGTGGATTTATCATTATCAGCTCATATCCAATGTCAATTATTAAAACATGTTATTGGTCATATTTCTAGTTTTCTTCCTAATGACAAAATAAATCTTTTTTGGCCTTTTTTTTTTCCCAACTTTATATCTTGAATTTAATAATTTTTACATTTTAAAAAAAATTTATTATAATAAAAAAGAAAAAATAATTTAACTTTTTTTTTCATTTTTTTAACAAATCATTTTTATCTAGAAGTTCATTTGGCTTTCTCTACTCTGTGATCCGGAATGTTAGACACTAAATGTAAGATTTTCATTGGGACCAATCCATATATCCTCAGTTCTTTAACTAATCTAAGTAATTCATAAAGTTTTATTGTGATTCAGTTGAAAATCTGTTTCACAATGTCTTAAACTTTTTAAATTTTAATACATTCTCTATGATAGTGATGAATTCCTATGGCTAATATATTAATGATGTCCCATAATGAAATCCCTGATGCTCGAGTGGAAAAGGAATCTAGAGCTTTAATTGATGCTGGGCATAAAGTTTACTTAATTGTTCCGAAAGTAAGAAGCAAAATTACTAAGGAATCTTTCACAAAAGTTTATACTTACCCATATAACTTCAAACACTATTTTTATAGTCTAATTATAAGAGATGCAATTAAATTTCACAAAGAAATTATCAAAAAACATAGCATCGGATTAATTCATGCACATAATATCATTTGTATTAATTTAGCAATGAAGTTGAATAGAAACAGTGATATTAAATTGATTTTTGATGATCATGAAACTTGGTCTCTTTATCTCCAATTAAGAATGAAATCCGGACTAGGCATTAGAAAATTCTTGCGTTGGTTTCTGTATCTTCGAACAAAAAGAATAGAGAAATGTGCTGCAGCTAAATCTGATCATATCATTGTAACAAATAGAAAATGCATTGATTTTTACATTCAAAAGTATCAAATCCAAGAAGACAAAATTACAGAAATAGAAAATATCGCTCTTCAGCAAGAAATCGATAAAGCACTAAAAAGTGATGAATTGATTCATGATTTCTTCAAAAAAGACAAACGAAAGAAAATCATACATGTATATCGCAGTCCACCTGTTAAAAATTCTAAGCAATTTCACAGAGATGTATTGACAAATAGGAATTATAACAAAATAATTGATGCACAGGAAAAACTCGATGATTGGGTTCTAGTTTTATTTGGTAAAAGAAATCCCGGGCTAGAGAAAAGAGGAGCAGTCTTTATCGAATATTTACCTCGTATTGCTTATTTAGCTAATATCTCAAAAGCTGATGTGGGAATAAACCCTTTAGTAATAAATGCAAAGACGAGTATTTCCAGTCAAAATAGAATCTTTGAGTACGCAAAATTAGGAGTAAGAATTATTTCCACAAAAACTCAATTACTTGAGGAAAATTTTGAAGACAAGCTTATTTGGTTTAATCCTGACGATCATATTGATAAACTTGTTAACATTTTAGAAAATATAGACAGATATCCTACTGGTGAAGAGATACAAAATTATAGTAAGAAATTTAGCTGGGAAGAGGAAATAAAAAAAGTAATACAAGTTTACGAAATTTTACAGAATTAATCACTTGTATCATTAGATTTTCTTTTTCCACATATTCAATGAATTTCGTGTTGTTCCTTAACGTGGTATTCTGCTTCTTGATCAATTCTCTTATCTGGTGAATGAGACTGTGTAACCATAAGCATTCTAGTCCCATTTAATCCTCCTAAAAAACTAGTTTTGAAGAAAAACGCACTGTTTCTTTCTAATTCATTTAAAGCTGATATCCTTTAATTTTTTCACATTACCTTTTTCTAAACTAGTTAGTATGGATTTCAAATTATGAATATTGTTATTTTTGAATTGAAAAACCAATAAACTAGCTTCAATTTCTTTTTTTATCTCTTTAACAGATTTACAGTTTTCTATGTAATCATCTATAAATAGAATTAGCTCCGGTTTTTTGCTTACTTTGTTTAATTCCATTAAAATATTCAATATATGATATTTCTTTGGTCGGTAGTCTGCGATTATTTCAGTAAACAAAACATCCATTTTACGCTCAGCTAAGATTGTTTTAACCAGATATGTAGGATTTCGACTGCTTATGTAGAAACTGCATTCCAATTTTCTTAGCTTTTGAATTTTACTTGTAATATTTGATTCAATTAAATCTCGTTTTGCATTATTTGTTATTAACGTATCATCAAAATCAATAATAACCAATGTCTTTGAAAAATCAATTGAATCATTCATTTACATCATTTCTTATTTTTTTTTCTTCTAAAGGAAAGATTTCATCATTCTTTTGGAATAATTCAAAGTAAGTTCGTTCCATTACTAATCCATAATCGATATCTAATTTAAGATTAAAATCAAATTTCTTTAATGCCATATCAATCATTAACTCTGGTATATTTATACCAGCTGCGACTGAAAAAATAGTTGTTCCTTGTAATCGTGGATTTATTTCTAATAAACGAAAAATCTCTTTTTCATCTTTTTTACGTCTATATTGCATGCCTACATTGTAACTAAATCCAAATGATTCAACAATTTTCTTAATTTCACTGTTCACAGTTTTTGGCATTTTTTCGATTATCCCTTTTGATGTAATCCCACCTAACATTTGCAATCTCCGACGAGGGATAATTGCAGATGTTTTACCTTTGTAACATAGAATATCAACAGTATATTCTGGTTCTTCAAGATATTCCATTACAAGCATTTCAGGAAAACTTTCACCAAGTATATCATACAAATCATCAGGAGTAACGAATATACTTGATGGTTTTTCTTCAAAGAAAATTTTTCTTTTATCTCTAGACTTATCTAGAATCCTAAAACCTCTGCTTCCGGTTGCGTGTGAAGGCTTAATCGCTACCGGTTTATCTGGATAACCAAGTAACTCTAATGCTTTCTCTAGTTCAGACCATTTATTAGCCACATAATAATCCATTACAGATATTTTCGTTACTTTTTTTAGATATTCAAGGAGTTTTCTCTTATTTACTACAATATCCATTAATTTTGGATTAGGAGTAATAATTGTGGGAATTATATTATTATCCTCAAACTGCTTCAAATTCTGTGCGAGTGAAATTTGATCATCAGTTCTGATTGGCAATATTATATCCACTTCTTCTTTAAGACACACTTCTAATAGTTCTGAAGTAAAAGATTCACTCTTATTATCTGGAAGCACATAAGTTTTCTCTGCAAAATATCTTCCTATCAAATTATCTTTCCAATCTGTAGCAATCAACCTAAGAGAATATTTGCTTGCCATAAGTGAGCGAACAATACTGGAAAATCCTGGAGCATCTGATCCTGTAACTAAAACCGTGAGTTTCTTCTTCGTCAATCCCATACCCACCTGATAATTTCAAATGCTTCTGCGAAATCTACTTGAATCTGTGTTCCTCGGGTTATAGCAAGTGAACGGATAAATTCAGGGTTTAGATATTTACGATGTTTTTGTGTATTATAGCAAGCTAAAGCTTCTACTTTTTTCTCAATGTGTTTTTCTTTCAGTACTATAAAACAATGTGTCGGGAAAGTAATATTGTTCCAAGGTAGTTCGTATCCTAAAACACATGATTTTTTAAATGCCCGTAATCCTTCTTGAGCTATAACTTGATGATCCTGATGAATATCAGTTGATGAAGGCAGAAAAATAATATCAGGTTTTATTTCATCTCTTATTTTTATTAATCTATCCAATATTTCTTGACGATGATAAGAAAATGTTCTGAGTTCATAAGGATGAATTGTTAGGTTTTCTTTTGGCACACCTAGCATCTTCATCGCATTATTGAATTCAACTTCAAGGATGTTTTTTGGTAGGTTTTTTGGCAAAGATTTACTTGCGTTTGAAAATGCGTGACAGTAGATATCATTTCCTTTTTCTATTAAATGATTAATAGATCCACCTAAACCTAGTTCTCCATCATCTGTGTGAGGAGCAAGAATTAAGACTTTTCCGAATTTGTTTAATTTCATATTATCACAGGAAGGTAATTTTGTATTTAATTCTTAATCATGAGTTATTTTATCTTTTTCTAAATTCAACTTAGTATTCTATTAATTATTGACTTTATTTTCCTTTGTAAAAATGATTCTGCTAAATATTGACTAATTTCTTGATCTTTTTGAAATCTTTGTCTGGGTTTAACAAAATAACCTGCAAGAAATCGAATAGTTTGTCTAAAGTTATTTTTTAATCCTATCTTAAAAGCTCGACCAATTGTAATTAGGAAAGGATATTTTATTGCACGAAGTATGTATCCATATAAAAACATGTCAATATTTGTTCCGCCTTGTCGCAAAGTAATAGATTTAATAGACTTGAAGCTTTTTACTTTAAGTCCATGCATTTGCGCTGTATAAATAATCCCACTCTCCCAAAGATATGACGGAAATGGGTATTCTCCACCATAATATTCCCAGAATTTCCTACTAATAATTCTACCAGATCCCATAACATGATCGGGATTTAGTTGCTCATTAACATGTTTTCCAGAGGCAACCACTAGTTGTTTATCTTTATTAAATTCAGAAATCAGACTTTCAATGTAATTACTTTTGTATAATGAGTCAGCTCCTGAAATCATAATATAGTCATATGAAATTTTCTTGTCTTTGATATATTTAAAACCAACATTAAATGTTTGAGCCATTAATGGAGATCCTAATAAGCTTGGTCCGCCAATTCGATCTTTTCGTTCGAGAACAACAACTTGCTTATACTTCATTTCTTGGATCTTTTTGATAGTTTTATCTTTACTACCATCATCAATAATGATTATTAGTTCTGGTGGAATGGTTTGAGATAAGAGTCCATTAATTGTCCTACATATAGTGTTCTCTTCATTACGTGCTGGTAAAACGACTAAGACTCTATATGTGTTAATATGTGACAAGATTATCATACTCCCTTGTTTTCGGTTCTTTTTTATTTTTTTCTACAAAACATATTCAAAAATCACCAAAAATAAGCTTAGGATTATTGTTATAGCAGTAAAGAAATAGAATTTATATGTAGAACTATTAATAGATAACTGTTCACTCTTGGAGAATAAAACAAAATGAAAATCATATCTATTGTTGGAGCAAGACCGAATTTTGTTAAAATGCTACCAATTATAGAGGTTTTCAACAAATCAAAACATGAACACATTTTAGTCCATACTGGTCAACATTATGATATAAATATGTCTGACATTTTCTTTAAGGAAATGAATCTTAAACCAGCTGATTATAATTTAGGAGTAGGTTCTGCATTACAAGGAGTACAAACAGGAGAGATCATAAAACGGTCGGAAGAGGTACTCTTAAAGGAAGAACCTGATGTTGTTATAGTTCCCGGAGATACTAACTCTACATTTGGAGGAGCATTAGCAGCTGCAAAACTCCATATCAAAGTTGCTCATTTAGAAGCAGGTTTAAGAAGTTTTAACAAAACTATGCCCGAGGAAATCAATCGTATTCTTGCGGATCATTGTTCAGATTTTCTTTTTTGTCCTACTCAAATAGCAATCAGAAATCTAAAGAATGAGGGTATACTTGATGGAGTTTTTTATGTAGGGGATACTATGTTTGAAGTTGCTCATCTAGTAAAAGAGAAAGTTGATGAGGTACCTAAAAGAACTGATATTCCTGATCAATATATTCTCTCTACAATTCATCGAGCAGAAAATACAACCAAAGATAGATTACCATTAATAATGAAAGAATTAAGTAATCTTGAATACGAGATAGTTTTACCATTACATCCTCGAACTAAGAAAAAACTAATGGAATTAGGATTGCTTGAAAAATTTTCTAAGGAAATAATATTTATTGAACCAGTTGGATTCTTTGAATTCTCTAAATTATTAAGAGAATCTTTAGCAATAATTACAGATTCTGGTGGAGTTCAAAAAGAAGCATATTGGCACAAAAAACCTTGTATAACAGTAAGAGAGCAAACTGAATGGCTGGAGACAATTGAAGCCGGTGGGAATGTCCTTGCTGAGCCATCAGACATCAAAGAGAAAGTAGAGCTAATGATAACCAAGAACATTAAATTTGATGATAAACTATACGGCTTTACTGATACAAGTAAAAGAATTCTAGGTATTTTGGAATCCGAAATTACCTAATAAAACTTATCAGTTACTGAATACTTTTTTAGGATTTCCCCCTATAAAAAGCAATAATCTTTAAAAGCTCTCTCTCAATAAGGAGATAAAAATATAAGCTATGTTATCTCATAATAACATATTTTATCTCACAGGAGATTTTATTATGACTCGTTGGCAAACATTATATCATTCAAAAATACCCGCTGAGATTGAAATTCCAGAAGATATGAGTTTAGCTTCTATGTTTTTCGATTCTGTTAAAAAAGCTGGAAAATCACCCTTTCTTTATTTCCAGGGTAAAATGACTACTTATGAAGAGTCAAGCAGAATAGTCAAAAAATTGGCTAATTCTCTTTCAGGACTTGGTGTTAAAAAAGGTGACCGTGTAGCAATATTGATGGCTAATTGTCCTCAATATGTTCATAGTTATCTAAGTATCCTCTCCCTAGGTGGGGCTGTTGTAGCTTTAAGCTCTCTTGCTACTTCAAAAGAAATATTATTTCAATTGAAGGATAGTGGTTCAAAAATCTTGATCACACATGATTTGTTCTTAGATAGAATACGACCTATTCAAAAAAAGACAAAACTAAAGCATGTAGTAGTTTCCTCAGTTGCAGATGCTTTAAGTCCAATTAAAGGATTCCTTTACAAAAATGTCATTGCTAGGAAGAATCCAAAACCAAGTAAAGAGGATTTAATTTATAAAGACCTCGTGAAGAATGGGGTCGAAGAAGACATCAAAATAAAATTAAATCCAAAAGAAGATTTAGCTGCTTTACAATATACTGGCGGAACTACAGGAACACCAAAAGCTGCAATGCTGACACATTACAATCTAGTATCTCAAGCAATTGTTTTAGATTATTGGATGGAATGGATTGGTGGAACAATTCCTGGGATTCAAAGTACAAATATGGGAGCACTAC